>NZ_JBEXDZ010000217.1:0-12673 GCF_040606085.1 Streptomyces sp. NPDC005485
GGCCGCCGCCTCCCGCATTGGACAGCAGGATTCAGCGATATCCGGCCGCGGTGACGTTGGCCTGCACCGCGTTGTCGGTCGCGTCGGAGGGGTAGCCGGCGACGATGGCTCCCTCGTAGAAGGTGCCGGCGCTCAGGTTGGCGCCGCCACCGGGCTTGCAGCAGTCGCCACCGCTGCCGAGAACGATGGCTCCCTGCTTCTTCATGGGGCTGTATCCGCTGGGAAGCCCGCCGTCCCACAGGGTGGTCAGGCTGCCGGACTGCGCGTTGCCGCCCTTGAGGGCGAACCTCGACGTCCCGTTGTTCTTCAGCATCGCGGTGACGAACTTGCCGGGAAAGGCACGTTGGTTGGTGTTCCAGGACTGGCTGCCGCCGGAGTACAGGCCCCATTCGAGATCGGCCTGCACCCAGGGACCGCTTCCCGAGCAACCGCCGAACCAGCACTCGGTGCCGAAGTTGATCGCGTCCATCGCCCCGGCGGCGTCGGCTTTCCTCGTCGTCTCGCTGTTGCCGTAGTCGAAGCAGCAGCCGCTGTTGACGTGGGTGCCGCTGGTCACCATGTACGCCCCTTCGGGCGCGCTACCGGTCGGCACGCCTGTCAGATGACCGTCCCGCCAGTAGCTGTTCCCGGGATTGATGTACAGCGAGTACGCCTTGGTGCCCCCGGCGGTCAGCGACTCGGAGGTCGCCTTCGCGGGGCTGCTCTGACTCGATCCGGGGACCTGGGCCGATCCCTGGTACCACAGGTCGTTGCCGCGTCCGGACTGGTCGTAGACGACCGTGATCACGCAGGAGGTGCCCGCGCAGAACGAGTCCTGCGCCGCCGCGTCGGCGAAGCCGCCGGGCGCCAGTACGCCGATGTTCCTGGTGGCGTTGTCCGAGGCGCGCCTGACCTGGTACAGGCCCCCGCTGTACGAACCGTAGAGCGCCCGCACGGTGCTGTGCGCGGCCACGCACGGCGTACCGCCCGCGGAGTAGAGGTCGCACGGGCCCGACCCGCCGGGTGGCGGAGGTGTCGACGTGGCCCACTTCTGGTTGCTCTGGCTGTTGCAGGTCCACAGGATGACCGCGGTGCCGTTGGCCGTGCCCGCTCCGGTGACGTCCAGGCACAAGCCGGACTGGGCACCGGTGATGGACCCGTCGGAGTTCTGTCGCCACGTCTGGTTCGACTGCCCGTTGCACGACCAGATGATCACCGGGGTTCCCGGTGCGGTCCGGTTGTCGTAGGCGTCCACGCATCGGGTGCCGCCCATCGTCCTCAGCTCGCCCGCCGACGTGAACTCGAACGCCTGGTTCGACTGGTTGTCGCAGTCCCGGATGTCCAGCGCCGTTCCGGGCGTGTCGACGTTGCCCTTGACGTCCAGACATCGCCCCGACGCCGAGCTCACCAAGGGGGCTGCCGCTGATGCAGGTGCCGACGCCGGGGCCGACCACGTCTGCGCGGTCGCCAGCAGCATGGCCAGCAGCGCCATCACGCATACGGCGGCGGACGCCGGTAAGCGTGGTCCACGAGGCGCGGGACTTCGGCGGGAAACGAATGAGGGCCGCATTCTGTTCCTTGAGTATGTGGGAGAAGGTGACAGAGAGTGCTGTGCCTGGCCGAACGGAACGTTCGAGGACCGTCGCCGCCACCGGCATGACTGCGGGGTCCGGACTCCTCGTGGAGTGAGGGCGCCCGAGAGCGCCCACAGAAACCACTCAGACATCCCATGTTCCTAGTGATTCCATAGGTCCCGCACGGAGTCAATACACGCGTCCGTCTCCGTCAGATTCTGATCCATCCCATGTATTGCTCTTGGTCAGCCCGCTGTGAGGGCAGGCCGAAACCCGCGTCCGGCGATGGCCGCCGTGCCGGACGCGGGTGTTCGTTCCGGTCGCCCCGAAGTGATCCGGGGCAGGAGCGCGCGCTGCGCGCCGGGTCACCTCACCTGAAGTTCCAGTGCTGGTTGGCGCCGCCGTTGGAGTCCCAGATCTGGACCGGGGCCCCGTTGCCGGTCTGCCCGCTGGGGACCTCCAGCGCCCGGCCGGAGGCAACGTTGGTCAGGGTGTACGAACCGTCGCCGTTCCGGCTCGCCCGCCAGTGCTGGTTGGCGCCGCCGTTGGAGTCCCAGATCGCCATCCGGGTGCCGTTGCCCGTCTGGCCGCCCGGCTCGTCCAGCACCCGCCCGCTGGCGATGTTCGTCAGCGTGTAGGAGCCGTCGCTGTTCTGACTCGCCCGCCACTGCTGGTTCGCGGCAGTGCCGTTGGCGTCCCAGATCTGCAAGGACGTGCCGTTCGCCGTCTGTCCACCCGGTACGTCCAGCACCCGCCCCGCGGCGACATCGGTGAGCGAGTACACCTGGCCCGAGACGATGCCGCCGCCCGGGTTCCCCGTGCCTCCGCCGAGCGCGGAGAGGGACGCGTCGTAGGCCGGCTTCTTGTTGCCGTTGTTGTCGAACAGCAGCGGGTTCTCCCCCGTCCGCCACGAGTCGCTGTCCCTGATCCCCCACACGGTGATGCCGGTGCAGCGGGCGACGCTCATGCACGCCCTGACCGTGTTCCCGTACGCGGTCGCCGATGCTTGGGCGATGTCGAGTTCGGTGATCTGAACGTCGACGCCCAGGGCGGCGAAGTTCGACAGCGTCGTCTGGAAACTGGCGGGCGGGCCGCCGGCGCCGAAGTGGCTCTGAAGGCCGACACAGTCAATGGGCACGCCGCGCGCCTTGAAGTCCTTGACCATGTTGTAGACGCCCTGCGTCTTGGCGTCGTTCCAGTTCTCGATGTTGTAGTCGTTGTAGCAGAGCTTGGCCGAGGAGTCGGCGGCCCGGGCGGTGCGGAACGCCTCCTCGATGAAGCCGTTGCCGAGCACGTTCTGGAAGACCGAGCTGCGGTGCTGACCGCTGCCGCCGTCGGCGAACGCCTCGTTGACCACGTCCCAGGCGTAGATCTTGCCCTTGAAGTGGTTCATCTCCGTGGTGATGTGGTTGTTCATCACGCTGCGCAGGGTGTTGGCGTCACCGATGGAACTGACCCAGCCCGGCAACTGCGAGTGCCACACCAGGGTGTGGCCACGCATCCGCTGCCCGTGCGAGGTGGCGTGGCCGACGATCTGGTCGGCCGGACCGAAGTTGAAGTTGCCGCGGGAGGACTCGGTGGTGTCCCACTTCATCTCGTTCTCCGGGGTGATCATGTTGAATTCCCGGTCGAGGATCGTGGAATACGTCGAGTTGCCGAGCTTTCCGCCGGCCACGGCCGTACCGAAATAGCGGCCGCTGTCGGCCGCGGCCGCGCCCAACGTGCCGGAAGCCGCGTGTGCGGCCAGGCTCGCCGGCCCGGTCAGGGCCAGTGCCGTGCCGGCCAACAAGCCGGTGGCCGAGAACAGGGCCTTACGGAGCAGGGGCTCCTTGTTGAGCCAGGACATGAAGGATCAACCTCCTTGTGTGGGGACGTGAGAGGGGCCGGCACCGGCCACGAGACGGTGCCGTGATGAAGCGGGGTCAGGAGCTCAGGAGACCGGCAGGGCGGTCCACTGCTGGTTGGTTCCGCCGTTGCAGTCCCACAGGACCAGTTGCGTACCGTCGATGGTGGACGCGCCTGGGTCGTCGAGGCAGCGGCCGGACACCGGATTGCGGTAGCCGCCGTTGTACGCCTGCCATTGCTGGTTGGTACCGCCGTTGCAGTCCCAGACCTCGATCTTGGTGCCGTTGTTGGTCCCGCGGCCGGTGGCGTCGAGGCACTTCCCGAGCGCCCGCAAGGTGCCGTCGGAGCGCGCGGCCCATGTTTGCGCGGTGGAGCCGTCGCAGGTCCGGATCTCCACGGCGGTCCCGTTGGCGCTGTTGCCGCCCCCGACGCCCAGGCACTTCCCCGCGACTCCGGAGCGCACCTGCCCGCCCGTGGAAACCGGCGGCTTGATCCAGCCTGCCGCGTCCGCGGCCTGGACCCCCGCGTCGAAGGCATCCGCCATCTTGCTGAAGCCGGCGTCGTTGGGGTGCAGGGAGTCGGCCAGGTCCGCCGTGGTCAGGGCACCCATGTCCACCAGACGTACGTGCTTTCCGGCAGCCTGCTCGGCTTGGACGATCCCGGGCAACTTGGCGTTGAACGCAGGCCGGTTGGCCTCCTCGGTGCCGCTGGTGGAGATGATCACGGTACCGACGAGCACGGTCGCGTCGGGTGCGGCCTTGGTGATCTGGTCGATGAGCGCATGGAGCCGGTCGGCAGCGGTCGGAATCTGATAGTTGCCGTTCAGATCATTGGTGCCGATCTCCAGAGTGACGACGTTCGGCCGGTATTGGGCCAGCACGGAGTCCGCGATGCCGGCGATCTGGTCGATCCGCCAGCCCGAGTGCCCTTCGTTGTCCGGGTCGGACATGGTGCCGTTGCGCCCCGAGCCGACGAAGTCCAGGCTGTGCCCCTCGGCCGCCAGTTTGTTCCCCAGGAAGCTCCGGTAACTGTTCCCGGACGGGCTGCCGACGCCCCAGGTTATCGAGTCGCCCAACGGCATCAGCCGCAGGGACGCGGGGGCGGCGGCCCGCGTGGCGGAGGGCGGCGCCTCGGCGCCGGTGGCTGCCGCGGCGGGCCATGCGGCGCCCATCCCGAGGGTGGCCGTCAGCGCCGCGGCCAAGAGTGTCCAGTACTTCCTCATCAGCGTTCCTCACTGGGTGCGGGACAGTGGGTGGGGGCGAACGAACCGCCGGTCCGTGCAGGCGCGTCGGAGGCGCGAGCCGGTCAGCGGGGGGTGAAGTCCTGGTTGGTGCCTGGTGCGTTCTTGCACTGCCACTGGTCCAGTTGCTGGCCCAGGCTGCTGCCGCCTCCGTAGACGTCCAGGCACAGACCGCTGTTCTGGTTCCGGAAGGAGTACGAGCCGTCGGACTGCTGTACCGGCAGCCACAGACTGCTGGACGCTCCGGTGGCGGCCTGCTGCACGATGTTCGGCGTACCGGCGGTCGTGGAGCCGCCCGACACCGCCACGACCTGTCCGGAGTTCTGCACGCGCAGTTGCCCGTAGCCGCCCGAGACCGGCACGAACTCGAACTGCTGGTTGCTCTGCCCGTTGCAGGTCCACTGGTCGATCGCGGCGCCTGCGCTGCCGGAGTTTCCGTACACGTCCAGGCACAGGCTGTTGCTGCCGATCACCAGTTGGTGGTGGCCGGTGGGGAAGCCACCGCCGCCCGACGACTGGACGCCTGCCTGCTGGATGACCTGTTTGGCGCCCTGCGGCCAGTTGGTGCCGCTGACCTGGACGTTGCCGGTCAGGACGTTGTTGTGCGGAGGGCCGGTGGCCACGTACGTGTTGCCGCCGTTGTACCAGTTGCCGGAGAACGTGCTGTCGTCGGTGTGGTTGTTCGCGTTGGCGTTGGTGAGCGCCCAGTTGCTCGCGTCCTGCACCACGTTGTTGGACACCTTCAGGTACCGGGAACCCTCGTCGAGGTACAGCGCGGTGGTGCGGTTGTTGTCGTACATGTAGTTCTCGGAGATCACCGAGCCGGGGGCCGCCGACAGGCTGTAGATGCTGCCGCCGTCGAACATCGCGTTCTTGGTGTCGAAGACCAGGTTGTGGGTGACGGTGTTGTTCTTCAGCGTCGTGGGAGTGCTGTAGATGGGCTGGTAGTTGTACGTGCCCCGGTTGACGTAGTCCTGGCTGCCGCCGGGGTCGTTCATCCCCCAGCCCCAGCCGATGTCGATCCCGTCGTAGGGCAGGTGGTCGCACTGGTTGTGGGTGATCGTCGCGTTGGTGACGTAGGTGGAGAGGATCCCCGCGGTCTCCTTGTAGCCGGTGCCCACCCCGCTGACCTTGTTGTTGCTGATGGTGATGTTCTGGTTGGTCATCTGCGGGTTGCCGGGGTGGTGCGCGTCCGGCAGGATCCCGCCGACCTGGATGCCGCTGCCGGCAATGTCGGTGAAGGTGTTGCCGGTGATGGTGACACCATTGGCGCCGAGTCCGGTGCCGGAGGCCGTGGCGGCACCGTCGTTGCCCACGCCCAGTCCGGCCTGCCCGAGTTCGGAGAACGTGTTGCCGGAGAACGTGATGCCGGTGGCGGCGGAGACCTGTACGGCGGCGGGCATCTGCTCCCAGTGGTTACGGGTGGCCTCGAACTGCGTGCATCCCGACTTGCAGGTGCTCAGCCAGTTGGCGGGCATCGCGTACGAGCCGGTGATGTGCGCTCCGCTCTGCTGGTCCGCATAGCCGTCGGGTCCGCTCGGGCCGAGCCAGGAGGTCCCGGTGAACTGTATGCCGGTGAATCCCAGACCGGACGCGGGTGAGCCGTAGCTGCCGCTGATGCCGAGCAGGCTCTGCAGCCGGGGCAGTTCGACGTCGAGGCTGTTCGGGTTCTGGCCCGCCTGTGCCCGGTAGTACAGGTCGCCGGTGGACGAATCGAGGTACCACTGCCCGGCCTGTTTCAGGAACGCGTAGTTGTTCTCCAGGTACATGGTCCCGCCGGCGAACGGCGCGTTGATGGTGTCGTAGCCCCAGGAGTTGTTGTTCCACGCGGGCTGCTGCATGGTGATGGTCCTGCCGCTGATCGACTGGACCGGCGCGAAGCGGTCGGTGAAGGAGTTGAGGCTCTCGACCTCCATGTGCTTCTGGTCCGAGAGGCCGGCCAGGTAGTCCAGGGACGAGTCGGTGATGTTCAGACCGGTCTGGGTGAAGGTGAGGCTGGAGCGGGACACCGGGATCGCCGCCCGCGGTGCCTCCTTGCCGTTGACGTACAACTGACGCGTGTTCACGCCGGTGCCGACGTGGACCGACCAGATGTTGCTGCTCTGATCATGCACCTGCCAACCCGATATCTGCTGGGCGCCGCTCACGACCGGCTGCTGCCCGGAGACGGCCTGGTAGGTGACGGTGTGGCCGTTCTGACCGCCGTCGCCGGAGCCGAAGGCCAGCGGTTTGGACAGCCGGTAGGTGCCACCGGCCAGGTGGACCATGACGTCCGAATCGGCCGAGAGCCGGTGCGCGGGCTGCTGCGCCTGGTCGATCGTCGCGAACGGCTGCTCGGCGGTGCCGGTCCCGCCAGGCGCCGCACCCGGCGTCACGTACAGGTCGGCGGTCGACGCCTGGCGCTCGGCCGGCACGGCGAACGCGGACCCGGCCATGGGCACGCTCCCGCCCAGCAGGGCGAGCAGAGCTACGGGGGCGGCCCAGAGGCCGCGGAGCACTCTCGCTCCGGACATCGTCATCCTCCAGTGGTGGCGCATGAGGCCCGGTGTGGGGGCGGAGTGGCGTTGTTCGCCGCCGGAGCCGCCTGCACGACCTGTCCCCTCCGGTGGGGGCGGAGGGGCCGGGCGATTCGGCCGGACGGTCGGAAATCTCGGGAGGTGCCGTCGGACGCGGGGGCGACGGGTGCCCGCAACCGGTGGCGGTTCCAGCCCGTGACCGGCGGTGAGCCGGACACGGGCTGGAACCGTTCAGTTCAGCTGAGGCTCCATCGCTGGTTGGAGCCGCCGTTGCAGGTCCAGAGTTCGGCCAGGGCTCCGTTGGCCGTGGAGGCGCCGGTGACGTCGAGGCAGAGTCCGGACTGGATGCCGGTGACGGTGCCGTCGGAGTTCAACTGCCACTGCTGATTGGCGCCGCCGTTGCACGGCCAGGTCACCACCTTGGTGCCGGCGGTGGTCTGGTTGTTGTACGCGTCCAGACACATCTGGCTGCTGCCGCTGTATACGGTCAGCTGGTTGGAGGAGGTGCGGGTCCAACTCTGGTTGGCGCCGCCGCCGCAGTCCCAGATCTGCAGCTGCGTGCCGGCCGTGGTGGACGAGTTCGGCACGTCGAGGCACTTGCCCGCGCCCACCGCGTGCAGCGCGCCGGTGCCCGTCCCGCTGGATGAATTGGTGTATCCGGCCGCGGTGATGTTGGCCTGAACCGCGTTCTCGGTGGCGTCAGACGGGTAGCCGGAGGTCATCACACCCTCGTAGAAGGTGCCTTGGGCGCCCTTGCTGTTGTCACCACCGATGCCCAGGATGATGGCGCCCTGCTTCCGCATCGGGTTGTAGCCCGCGACGTTGGGTCGCGGGCCGTCGTAGAACGTGGACAGGTTGCCCGACTGCGCGTTGCCGCCGCGGATCGCCCAGTGGTTCGGGCCGCCCTTGACGATGGCGGTCGTGTACCGGTGGTTGATGGTCGGATCGCCCGCGTTGTAGCGCTGGTTGACTCCGGAGAACAGACCGTTCTCCAGGTCGGCCATGATCCAGGGGCCGTTGCCCGAGCCGTAGCCCCAGACCTTGATGTTGCCGAAGTAGATGGCTTCCATGGTGCCGTTGCCGTCGTCGTTGCTGTCCGTCTCGGCGTTGCCGTAGTCGAAGCAGCAGCCACCGTTGTAGTGCGTGCCGTCGAAGATCGCGTACATGCCTTCGGGGTTGTCCCCGGTCGCGATGCCGTTGGTGTGGTTGTTGCGGTATCCCGTGCCGGGTGCCACGAAGACGCCGTAGGCCTTGTGACCGCCCACCATGGTGGGCGCGGCGGTCGCGTTCGCGAGGTTGTCGGGACCACCCGCGGCACCGCCGCCCGGCGCCTGCGTGAGGTTGTTGCCGCGGCCCGACTGGTCGTAGATGATCGTGATCAGGCAGGTCGTGCCCGAGCAGAACGAGTCCTGCGCGGCTGCGTCGGCGTACCCGCCCGCACTCAGGACGCCGATGTTCCGCGTGGCGTTGTCCGAGGCACGCCGGACCTGGTACAGCGACCCGTTGTACGAGGCATATAACGCTCGCGTCGTGCTGTGCGCCGCCACGCAGGACGTACCGCCTGCCGCGTAGATGTCACACGGCCCGGAGTCGGCGGCCTGGGCCGTGCCCGCCGTGGCCGTGGCGCCGGCCAGTGCCCCGACGACGAGCACGACCGCGGCCCCCGCCCGGGCGAACGTTTTCGGCCGAGAGTTGCGGGAGCGCTCCCACGAATGGACAGGTGCCTGGTCCAGCGCAATTCCCGGCCTGCCGCGGCGCCGTACCGCACCGAGCAGCCGTTGGACGCCACCGCGCCCGAACAGCAGGTGGCGTCTCGTACGTGTCGTTCCCATCCGGTCTCCCTACCGTGCCGGCGTAACCCAGTCGGGTTTTGCGGTGACGCTGACGATGCGGAAGCGCTTGAAGGCGCCGTTTGTGCGGTGAGATTGCAGAGAGGTTTCGGGGGGAGACGGTGCTCTCGACTCCGTGGGCTGTCAAGGGCGCGGAGCCTTCTGTTGCACACCTTGTCGCGGAATCGATTCGACGGCTGATTTCAGTGGGTCGGGTCCGCCGGCCCACCCTGCCGGGCCCCGCGCAGCGGCAGACGACTGGCGGCATGACCTCCGAACTCGCGGCACGGGCGGGTCCGACGGGTGTGTCGGACAACAAGGCTCCGGTCATCCGGGAAACCCGCCAACATGCCGGTGGACAGGGACGCGGTCGCCAACCTCGGTTGCTGGGAGTCCGGTTCCGCGGGAGCCGGCCGAATCGGCGGGGCCCAGACTCGCGCTCCGACGCCACCTTGGCCTCGCGGCACGCCATTGACGCCGTATTCCGCCGGTCGTAGCATCCCGTCGAAGCGCTTACGTGGAATCGATTCGCTCCACGTCTTCCCGGCAATACGTGAGACACGGAACGCGTGACGGTCCCGGCAGACCGACACCGTTGACCGCGCACTCGCGGCTCTCGGGCATCCTTCGTCCGCCCGGCAGTACAGGCACACGCATGCCCTAAACCGTTTCCGTTCCTTCCAGTCGGGCACCGAAGGCCCCGCCGGTGCGCCGTTCCCCGCCCCGATGGCGAACCGATTCGCGCAAGGTACTGTTGCGACCTGCGGGTAAGCGTTTGGGGAGCTGCATGAACATCGGGGAGATCGCTCGGCGCGCCGGCGTGTCACGCAGCACGGTGTCGTACGCGCTCAGCGGCAAACGACCCGTCGCGGCCAGCACCCGCCGACGCATCCAAGACGTGATCAACGAATTGGGATATCGCCCCAACGCGACCGCGAGGGCCCTCAAGGAAGGCCGGACCCGGACGATCGGTCTCGTCATCCCCCCGGCCGGCAACAGGCTGACACACATGCAACTGGACTTCGTCGCCAGCGTGGTCGACGCCGCCGCCCGGGTCGACCTGGATGTGCTGCTGTCCCCCTCCGGTGGGGATCATGATCGTTCCTTCGAGCGGTTGGTCTCGGAGAGCCGCGTGGACGGTGTCATTCTCATGGAGATCCGTCTGGAGGACACTCGTGTGGGCCGCCTGCAGGATGCCGGGCTGCCCTTCGTCGGCATCGGGCACACGGCCGGCGACCAGGAGATGTCATGGATCGACGTCGATTACGCCGACTTGGTCCAGCGTTGCGTGCATCACCTCGCCGATCTGGGGCACCGCCAGGTGGCTCTGGTCACTCGTTCCCGGGAACTCATCTCGGCCGGTTACGGCCCCGCGCGCAGGGCCAGCGAGGGTTTCGAGGCGGCCTTGGCGGAACGCGGACTCGACGGCATCGAAGTGCCGTGCGGGGACGATGCCCGCTCCGGCCAGCAATGCGTCGAGGCGCTCCTGCGCAGCCATGCGGACCTCACCGCTGTCACCACCATCAACGAGGCTGCCCTGCCCGGCATACAGCGCGCGCTGGCGGACTCCGGTCTCGAAGTGCCGTACGACTTCTCCATCACCGGAGTGGCGGCCAAGACCTGGGCCGAGGACTTCCGTCCGCCGCTCACGGCGGCGGACGTACCGGCTCTGGAAATGGGCGAGAAGGCCGTTTCCCTGCTGGTGGAACGCATCGCCGCGCCGGACACCCCGCCTCGGCACATCCTGTTGACTCCCCCGATCTCGCTGCGCTCCAGCACGGCGGCGGCACCCGCCGGCCGGCACGCGCGAGTCAACCGCGCGGCACACTGAGCCGCGCGGGTACGTCGCCAGCTGTAGCCGCCCCTTCGAGTGTTCCGTTCGGAGGGGCGACAGTGCGGGTGGCGGGGGTCAGTGCCGTGCGAACTGGAGCCGCGTCGGCTGCACGGCCCCCGGCCGCAGACCGATCCCGTTGACGGTCAGCCGTTCTCCGTAGATGTCGGTGATTCTGATCGCGCCGCCGCACCCGCTTCCCCCGGGCGAGAGGAAGTAGTTGTAATCGGTGCGGGCCAGTTGACGCCAGCCGCTGCTGGTGCGGACCTCGAGTCGAGCGAGCGGGTTGCGGTGGCCGATTGCCTGGATGCCGCACCAGTAGGGGTTGGATCCGGTTTTGTAGCGGATCGAGATGGTGTCGGACGTGCTGGGGCTCAACAGGCTCCAGGTGATCGCGATCCGGCCGGTGGAGAGGGCGGCCAGTTTGGCGAAGGCCTGCTCACTGAGGTCGAGTTGCCCTGGTGCACAGGGCAGTGGGCATTCGTTGGTGATCCTGACCCTGACGGTGGCGCCGTTTGCGGCGCGGACGAGCACGTATGCCCCGCAGGCCTTGGATGTCTCGTAGTCGGTGGTGTTCATGGCCGCGATCATGAGGTCGGCGCTCGGGCCGAACGAGCAGGCACCGTCTCCGGTCCCGGCCTTGTAGGCAGTGGCGACTCCTCGGTAGTCGACCTTGGGCCGGATCCGTCCGGTCAAGGATGCCGTGGCAGGAGCCGTGCGCGGGGTGGCCGATGACTGCGCCGCCGACTTGGTCGCGGAAGCCTTCGGAGTCGTCCCGCCGGCCTTGGCCGTCGGCGAGGCGGCGGACGGGGACGCAGTGGATGGGGAGGCTGTGGACGGCTTCTCCCCTGGCGATGTCGGCGGGCGAGTCCCTTGGGCGTCGGCGACGGTCGTGGCCGGCGCCCGCCCGGCATCCTTCTTGGGGTCGGTTTGCATTGCCATGGCCAGGCAGACGAGAAGACCTGTGACGACCAGCCCCGCAGCAGTCCCCACCATCAGCCTGCGTCTACGCCTGCGAGACCGCGCGGCCTGTCTTGTTTCTTGCATGTCCATCCGTTCGGAAGAGCGTTTCGGCGTTGCGCTACTCAGTGGCCGCACGGGGCGAAAAGGTTGCCATCGATTTCCGGGTGTCGTCGACATCCCGGTCGCGGCGGGTCACTGGACACGAGCAACCAGCACAAAGGGGCTCGGGACGGGGGCGCTGTGATGTCCGCTCTTCCTCGGCAGACCCACGCCGGGCCCAAGGGGCCCGTTGTTTCCAGCAGTTCACGTGCCCGGTTGATGCGGGCGCCGGTCAGCCACGCCAGTGGCGAGGTACCCGTCTCCTCGCGGAGGCGCCGAGTGGACCTACGGCGGGACATGTGCGCACCCTTGGTGCCGCTCGCGGCCGGACGTCGGCGTTCGATGAACTGAGCCTGCTCACCCACTCGTTGGGGTGGCATTTACCAGCGGGCCGGGACGAGTGTCTGCTGCGGCGACTCCACGGCCACGGGCCAGCGGGGAGGGACCGCTTCACAGCGTCGCGGCGGCGTCGGCTCTGCCGGACAATCATGCAGCGTCATCCCAAGGCGTGTTCGCCCCGACTCCCCTGGTGGGCGGGTAACTGGGGCTCAGGCGGCGAACAGGTCGAACGTCGACGAACAACGCGGCGACGCCAGCTGATCCAGCAACGGATCCACCGACAACATCGCCTGATGCAACCGCTGCAACTGCGGCGCCGGCTCCACACCCAACTCCTCGATCAACCGCCCCCGCAACCGCCGGTACACATCCAACGCCGCACTCTGCCGCCCCGACCGGTACAACGCCACCATCACCTGCGAATGCAACCCCTCATGCTGCGGATGCCGCGCCGTCAA
>NZ_JBEXDZ010000218.1:0-12604 GCF_040606085.1 Streptomyces sp. NPDC005485
GGGACGAACATTGCGACCCCGGGGCCGTGTCGCGCCGCCTCGCGGCGTCGCCTCCGTTCAGTGACCCAGTACGGCCCCGTCGGTGTGCTCGGGGCCATCGGGCTCCTGGACGGCCGGCAGCAACAGTTCCTCGTACCGGCCCAGTGCCAGCACAAAGCCGATCATCACGATCGGCACGATCACCAGGAGTGCCGCCACGAGCGCCAGAACCGCCATGGCCTGTCCTTCCCCAGGAGGAACACGGATGCGGGGGGTGTTTGCAGGGGGTCTTGGCCGGGTCTCCCCGCGGCACGCGGACAAACCCCGCGCCGAGCCCCCGTGTCGATCCCCGTCGCACGGGTACGCGGTGGCCACCCGCGAAGATCTGGAGGAGTCAAGGAGTCATGGAACGAGGCAGTGACCGGCTGAACGTCCACCGCGACGACGAGATGAAGCACGAACTGCAAGGCCTGCTGAGGTCCGGGCATCCCACCCGGGCCGAGGAGTGGCACGATCCGGAGCCGGCCGCCGACGACGATCCCGAGATCGCGGGCGGCCCCGTGGCACCGATGCGCTCGCCCGCCTCGCTGGAGACGGTGCGCTTCGAACTGGCGCGAATCCTGGGCCGTACGACGTTCCCCGCGGGGCGCCGCGAGTTGATCGGCATCCTGCGCGACAAGTACGCGCCGGACGGGCTCGTCGAAGCCCTGGAGGGACTGCCGCGCGAGGCGCGCTACGCCACGGTGCAGGAACTGGCCGAGGCGGTCGTCGGCACCCACCGGAGCACCCGGTGACCAGGCATGGGCACAGGGCTCAGGGGTACTGCGGCCGACACCACCCCGATGCACCCCCACCCCCCACGACGGGGAACGCAGGAAGGGTCCACAGCCATGGCTGAGTTCGTGAGGGAAGTCATGACGCCAGGCGTCGTCGCCGTACGGCCGGACGCCTCGCTCGTCGAAGCCGCACAGCTCATGCGCGCCCAGGACGTCGGCGACGTCCTGGTTGCCGGCGAGCACCAGGTCATCGGGGTGCTCACCGACCGTGACATAGCCCTGCGGGCCGTCGCCGACGGCGTCGACCCGCTGACCGTGAGCGCCCAGGCCGTGTGCACCCCCCGCCCCGTGGTCGTCTCCCCGGACGACGAGGTGGCCACCGCGGTGGAGCTGATGCGCGAGCACTCGGTGCGCCGACTGCCCGTCGTCGAGGACGGACGCCCCGTGGGCATGGTCAGTCTCGGAGACCTGGCGCTCGCGCGGGACCCGGGTTCGGCACTCGCCGACATCAGCCGCGCCGAGCCGGACAGCTGGCCGGGCGCCGCTCCCACGTGAGGGAGAAATCCGACATGGACCATGCGCGAGCCCCCGTCCTGGAAGCGCTGGAGACGTACCACCGCTCGGGTCGGCACGCCTACTCACCACCGGGCCACAAGGGCGGCACCGGGGTCGACACACGGGTGGCCCTGACCCTGGGCGCCGACGTGTTCGCCTCCGACGTACTGGCCCTCAACGGACTCGACGACCGGCGGATGTCCGGCCGATTCCTTGAGCACGCCGAGGAGTTGATGGCGGACGCGGTGGACGCGGACCGTACCTGCTTCTCGACCTGCGGCAGCTCGCTGTCGGTCAAGGCGGCCATGCTGGCGGTCGCGGGGCCGGGCGAGAAACTGCTGGTCGCGCGAAACGCCCACAAGTCGGTGATCGCGGGCCTGATCCTGGCCGGGATCGAACCGGTGTGGGTGAAGCCGCGTTACGACGCCGCCCGGCATCTCACCCACCCACCGGGGCCCGACGCGGTGGCCGAGGCCTTCGGGCGGGCGCCCGACGCCAAGGGCATGCTGCTCGTCACGCCCACCGCGTACGGCATGTGCGCCGACATCCGCGGGATCGCCCAGGTGTGCCACGACCACGACAGGCCACTGATCGTGGACGAGGCATGGGGCGCCCATCTGCCCTTCCACGAGGACCTGCCGAGCTGGGCGATGGACGCGGGCGCCGACCTGTGCGTCACCTCGGTGCACAAGATGGGCTCCGGCCTGGAGCAGGGCTCCGTGTTCCATCTGCGCGGTGACCTCGTCGACCCTGCGGTGCTCACGCTCCGCGCCGACCTGCTCAACACCACCAGCCCGTCGGTCCTGATGTGGGCGGCCCTGGACGGCTGGCGGCGGCAGATGGTGCGGGACGGCCACGAACTCCTGGGCCGGGCCCTCAAGTTGGCGCGGCGGCTGCGCGAGGAGGTGGCGGGCCTCACGGGCCTCGCTCCGCTGGAGGAGCCCGAACTCGTCGGCCCCGACCGGTCGTTCGCGTACGACCCGTTGCTCGTCGTGATCGACGTCTCGGACCTCGGTACGAGTGGCTACGCGGCCGCCGAATGGCTGCGCAACCACCGCCAGGTCGACGTGGGGCTCGCCGACCACCGCCGCATCGTCGCCCAACTCACCCACGCCGACACCGAGGAGAGCTGCGTGGTCCTGCTCGATGCCCTGACCGAACTCGTGAAACAGCGCTCCGCGCTGCCCCCGCCGGCGGCCGTGAGGCTGCCGACCCCCGAGGGACTGGAACTCGAAACCGTGATGCTGCCCCGCGACGCCTTCTTCGGACCGGTCGAGCAGGTGCCCGTCGAGGAGGCGGCCGGCCGGATCGCGGCCGAGCCCGCGAGCCCGTATCCACCCGGCGTACCGGTGTTCTGCCCGGGCGAGCGGATCAGCCGCGAGGCCGCGGAGTTCCTGCGGACAGGTGTGGAGGCCGGGATGTACGTGCCCGACGCCTCCGACCAGTCCCTGCGCACGGTCCGGGTGGTGGCGGAGTGACGCGCGACCAGGCCGCCGCGATCAGCGCCACGGGCGTCACCGTCGACGTGGGCGACACCACGGCCCGCTATCTGCTGTACGGGCTGCTGCCGAGCTGGTTCGTGCCGGGGCTGGCCGACTGGTTGATGCACCGGCGCACCCGGATCGAGGACACCTCCGGCACGAAGGAGTCGCTGATCCACGCGCTGATGATGACCGAGGTGGGCATCCCCATCGCACTGACGCTGCGCTACGAGGTCAACCCCCTGCTGCTGTCGGTGCAGTTGGGCGGCGCGGCCGTGCACGAGGCCACCGCGCTGTGGGACGTGCGCACCGCCGTGCACAGCGAGCGCGAGGTCAAGCCGATCGAACAGCACATCCACAGCTTCCTGGAATCCCTGCCCTTCGCGGCCCTCGCCGCGCTGATGTGCCTGCACTCCGACCAGGTCAAGTCCCTTGCCAGGGGCGGAAGTTCGGATCCGGACGCCTGGCGGCTGGTGCCGCGGCGGCCACAGCTGTCGCGCGGCTATCTCGCGGGGATCGCCGCGGCGATCGGCACCTGTGTGCTGCTGCCCTACGGCGAGGAACTGCTGCGCTGCGGCCGGGCGGCGCGGGCCCGCAGGAAGCAGGCAAGGGACGAAGCCACGTGGCAGGCCGGGGCCGACGAGGCCGTCTGGTCGGCCGGGAAAGGAGACTGATCGCCCATGCGGATCGCATTCCTGACGGCGCCGGAGGGCGTCGAGCAGATCGAACTGACCGACCCCTGGCAGGCGGCGGCCGACGCGGGTCACGAACCCGTGCTCGTGTCGACGAAGCCCGGTGAGGTGCAGGCCTTCGACCACCTGGACAAGGGGGACACGTTCGCCGTGCAGGAGGTCGTGGGCGAGGTCCCGGCGGAGTCCTTCGGCGGGCTGGTGCTGCCCGGCGGTGTCGCCAACCCGGACTTCCTGCGCACGGACGAGCGGGCCGTCTCCTTCGTCCAGGACTTCTTTGAACGGGGGCTGCCGGTCGCGGCGATCTGCCACGCCCCGTGGACGCTGGTCGAGGCCGACGTCGTGCGCGGCCGGGTGCTGACCTCGTGGCCGAGCCTGCGGACCGACATCCGCAACGCCGGCGGCACCTGGGTCGACGAGCAGGTGAAGATCTGCGACCACGGCCCGAACAAGCTGATCACCAGCCGCAAGCCGGACGATCTGAAGGCGTTCTGCGAGGCGTTCCTCGACGTGTTCACCAAGGAGGCCGGCCGATGAGCGACGAGACGGCGGACACCGGCGACCGCAAGCAGCAGCAGCGGGAGGCGTTTCGCGCGGACGACCCCGCGGGCGGTCCGCTCACCACCGACCAGGGCGTGACGGTCGACCACACCGACGACTCGCTGGCCGCGGGCGAGCGCGGGCCCACGCTCATGGAGGACTTCCACTTCCGCGAGAAGCTCACCCACTTCGACCATGAGCGGATCCCGGAGCGGGTGGTGCACGCGCGGGGCGCGGGCGCGTACGGCTACTTCGAACCGTACGAGTCCTGTGCGGAGTTCACCCGCGCCGCCTTCCTGCAGGACCCGGCCGTGCGTACCCCGGTCTTCGTACGGTTCTCGACCGTGCAGGGGCCGAGGGGGTCTGCGGACACCGTGCGGGACGTGCGCGGCTTCGCCACCAAGTTCTATACGTCGGAGGGCAATTACGACCTCGTCGGGAACAACTTCCCCGTCTTCTTCATCCAGGACGGCATCAAGTTCCCCGACTTCGTGCATGCCGTCAAACCGGAGCCGCACAACGACATCCCGACCGGCGCGTCCGCCCACGACACCCTGTGGGACTTCGTGTCGCTCCAGCCGGAGACGCTGCACGCGATCATGTGGCTGATGTCGGACCGGGCGATCCCGCGCAGTTACCGCATGATGCAGGGCTTCGGCGTGCACACCTTCCGGTTCGTGAACGCCGAGGGGCGCGGCACGTTCGTGAAGTTCCACTGGAAGCCGAAGCTGGGCGTGCACTCGCTGGTGTGGGACGAGGCGCAGGAGTGCCAGGGCCGCAACCCGGACTTCAACCGGGGCGACCTGTGGGACGCGATCGAGGCGGGCGAGTACCCGGAGTGGGAGCTGGGCGTCCAACTCGTCCCGGAGGAGGATGAGTTCGCCTTCGACTTCGATCTGCTGGACGCCACGAAGATCATCCCGGAGGAGCAGGTGCCGGTGCGGCCGATCGGCCGGATGGTCCTCGACCGCAACCCGGAGAACTTCTTCGCCGAGACCGAGCAGGTCGCCTTCCACACCGCCAACGTCGTGCCGGGCATCGACTTCACCAACGACCCGCTGCTCCAGGCCCGCAACTTCTCCTATCTGGACACCCAGTTGATCCGGCTGGGTGGCCCCAACTTCACGCAGATCCCCGTCAACCGGCCGATCGCGCCCGTGCGCACCAACCAGCGCGACGGCTACCACCAGAGCGCCGTCCACAAAGGCACGAACTACTTCCCGAACTCCCTCGGCGGCGGCTGCCCCGCCCACGCGGGCGTCGACGGACAGGCGTACACCCACTACGCGGAACGCGTCGACGGCGCCAAGATCCGCAAGCGCAGCGAGAGCTTCAAGGACCACTACAGCCAGGTCGCTTTGTTCTGGAACAGCATGGCCGACTGGGAGAAGCAGCACATCGTGGCGGCCTTCCGGTTCGAGCTCGGCAAGGTCGAGGCGCGGACGGTAAGGGCCCGCACGGTCGAGCAACTGGCCAAGGTGGACGGCGAGTTGGCGGCAGAGGTGGCCCGCGGCATCGGGGTGCCGGAGCCGGACGGGACCGCGCCGGGGACGTACAAATCCGCCTCTCCCGCACTCAGCCTCGAATCCTTGCGCGGCGACGGCTCGATCCGCACCCGGCAGATCGCGGTCCTGGTCGCCGACGGCGTGGACGCCGAGCAGGTGACCTCGGTGCGCGAGGCGCTGGCCGCCGAGGGGGCGATCGTGGAGGCGCTCGCGGCCCGGGACGGCACCGTGCAGGGCTCCGACGGCGAGCAGTACATGGTGGACCGTGCCCTGCCCACTGTGGCGTCGGTGCTCTACGACGCGGTGCTGCTGCCCGGCGGGCCCACCGACACCCCGTCGACCGCGGGCGACCAGGACGCGATGCGTTTCCTGCGTGACGCCTACCGGCACGGCAAGCCGGTCGGTGCGATCGGTTCGGGCGTGGGGGTCGTCTCCGCGCTGGAGCCGGAGGGGTTGCGGCTGTCCACGGAGTTCCACACGGTGGTCGCCGACCACGGTGTGGTCACGGACACCTCGCCGGGCGCCGCGAGCGAGGAGTTCCTGCGGGCGTTCGTGGGGGCGATCGCGGAGCACCGGTTCTGGCAGCGGCCGCCGGTGCGGTGCTGATCGCCACCGGTCGCCCCGGCAGGCACTCGGCGGGTAGAGCACCAGGTGGCAGGCGTCAGGGCCGCCGTCCGAGCAGGCAGTGCAGCCCCGTCTGCACGCGTCCGCTCCGGGCGGCGGCCCCGGTGTCGTGAACAGGCGTCCGCGCGCCCGGCGACGCGCCGGGCGTTCCCTACCGGTCAGGCTCCGCCCGGTGCCCGGTCCCGCGCTCCCTCACGCGTGCGTGCGGCTGCGACGGGGCGGCGCGGGTTGCGGCGCAGATACTCGCCCTCGAGTTGGGCCATGCGCTCGTTGTGGGTGTGCAGCGCGTCGTTGGAACCGTGCAACAGCGTGTCGTGGCGCGTGCGGTGGATCGTCTCCAGCTCTTTCATCAGCTGCTGGTCGTCCAGACGGTCCGGGTCGACTCCGTTCATGGTGGTACCCCGCTCGTCGTGGTCCTTCGCTGCGGTCCGGGTACCCACCCGGGACCCGATTCCCCGAACGGCATCCGGGAGGAAAGCCGTGGATCCGGCCTTCCTCCCCCCACTGTACGAACATCCGGGTCCGCGGGCCTCGCCTCGCGGAGCGCCGCACCGACTCGCGGTACGCCATACGAACATGCCGTCACTAGGCGAACATGAACCTGGCCGAGCGCTGTCTACCGGGCCCGCTCCACCCGTCGCTCGTCCCACACCGGCTCCGGTGTCTCCCGGACGCGGCCGTCGGAGCCGAAGACCAGGTAGCGGTCGAAGGAGCGGGCGAACCAGCGGTCGTGGGTGACGGCGAGGACCGTGCCCTGGTAGGCCTCCAGGCCTTCCTGGAGGGCTTCAGCGGACTCCAGGTCGAGGTTGTCGGTCGGCTCGTCGAGCAGCAGGGCGGTGGAGCCCTCCAGCTCCAGCAGAAGGATCTGGAAGCGGGCCTGCTGGCCGCCCGACAGCTTCTCGAAGCGCTGCTCGGCCTGCGCCGTGAGCTCGTAGCGCCGCAGTCGGGACATCGCGGCGCCGCGGTCCTGGGAGTGCGCCTGCCACAGGATGTCGAGCAGCGTGCGGCCCTGGAGCTCCGGGTGCGCGTGCGTCTGCGCGAAGTGCCCCGGCACGACGCGGGCGCCGAGCTTCCACTCCCCCGTGTGCGCGACCGTGTCACCGGCGAGCAGGCGCAGGAAGTGCGACTTGCCCGAGCCGTTGGAACCGAGCACGGCGACGCGCTCGCCGTAGAACACCTCCAGGTCGAAGGGGTTCATCAGTCCGGTGAGCTCAAGTCCCTTGCAGGTGATGGCCCTTACGCCGGTACGGCCGCCGTGCAGGCGCATCGTGATGTCCTGCTCACGCGGCGGCTCCGGCGGCGGTCCGGCCTCCTCGAACTTCCGCAGCCGGGTCTGCGCCGCCTGGTAACGGGACGCCAACTCATGGCTGATGGAGGCCGCCTGACGGAGGTTCAGCACCAGCTTCTTCAGCTGGGCGTGCTTCTCGTCCCAGCGGCGGCGCAACTCCTCGAAGCGCGCGAAGCGTTCCTGCCGTGCCTCGTGGTAGGTGGCGAAGCCGCCGCCGTGCACCCAGGCGTCCGCGCCGGTGGGACTCGGCTCCACGCTGACGATCTTCTCGGCGGCACGGGCCAGCAGTTCGCGGTCGTGCGACACGAACAGGACGGTCTTGCGGGTCTCCTTGAGCCGCTCCTCCAGCCAGCGCTTTCCGGGGACGTCGAGGTAGTTGTCCGGCTCGTCCAGGAGCAGCACCTCGTCGGTGCCGCGCAGCAGCGCCTCCAGCACCAGCCGCTTCTGCTCACCACCGGAGAGCGTGCGCACCTCGCGCCACTGCGCCTTCTCGTAGGGGATCCCGAGTGCGGCCATGGTGCAGATGTCCCAGAGCGTCTCGGACTCGTAGCCGCGCACCTCGGCCCAGTCGGAGAGCGCCTGCGCGTACTGAAGCTGCGCGGCCTCGTCGTCGACGGTCATGATCGCGTGCTCGGCGATGTCCACCGCCCGCGCGACCTCACGGATGCGGGGCGGGGCGACCGAGCACAGCAGCTGCCGTACGGTCGTCTCGTCGCGTACGGAGCCGACGAACTGCGGCATCACACCGAGCCCGCCACTCACGGTGACGGTTCCCCCGTGCGGCTTCAGCTCCCCGGAGATCATGCGCAGCAGAGTCGTCTTGCCGGCGCCGTTCGGCCCGACCAGGGCGACGACGGCGCCCTCACCCACCCGGAACGACACATCGCCGAGCAGCACCCTCCCGTCGGGAAGGTAGTACTCGAGATGTGCGGCTTCCAGATGTCCCATGGGGAAGCATTCTCCGGGGACCGAGGGGGTCTGGGCAAACGCGTATTCGCCCGGGGGCGAGAAGCCGCCCGTGCCGGGTACCCGCCTCCCATGAGCCCAGACGTCGATCTCACCGTCCGCCCGCCGGGGCACCACATCCTGCGGGACCGGTTCCTCGCCGCCGACTGCCGCCTTTTCGAGGCGGTGGCGACCCGCCACTGGCCGGGCTGCGACCGCCTGCTTCCACGGCTGAGCCGCACCGCCAACCACGGCGTGCTGTGGTTCGGCGCCGCGGCCGCGCTCGCCGCGAGCCGCACCCCCCGGGGCCGCCGGGCCGCTGCGCGGGGCCTCGCGTCGCTGACCCTCGCCTCCGCCACCATCAACACGCTCGGTAAGCGTTCGGTGCGCCGCCCCCGCCCGGCCCTCGACGCGGTCCCGCTGATCCGGCAGCTGTCGAGGCAGCCGATCACCACGTCGTTCCCGTCGGGCCACTCCGCGTCGGCGGCGGCGTTCGCGGCGGGCGTGGCGCTGGAGTCCGGCGGCTGGGGCGCGGCGGTGGCACCGCTCGCCACCGCGGTGGCCGTCTCCCGCGTCTACACCGGCGTGCACTTCCCGAGCGACGTCGTCGTGGGCGCGGCCCTCGGTGTGGGCGCCGCGTATGCCGTACGGGGCATGGTGCCGACCCGCGACCGGATCCCGCCGCCCGGCCGGCCGCGCGTGGACGCGCCCGCGCTCCCGCAGGGCGAGGGCCTCGTCGTCGTGGCCAACAACGGCGCGAACAGCTCGGACCGCATCCGGGCACTGCGCGACGCCCTGCCGCTCGCGGAGACGGTCGAGTGCGAACCGGCCGACATCAAGGACGAGTTGGAGAAGGCCGCTACGCATGCCCGGGTGCTCGGCGTGTGCGGCGGCGACGGCACGGTGAACACAGCCGCCGAGGTCGCCCTGCGCCACGGGCTGCCCCTCGCCGTCCTGCCGGGCGGCACCCTGAACCACTTCGCACTCGACCTCGGCGTGGAGGACGTCCGCGACCTGGCCCGCGCCGTCCGGCAGGGCGACGCCGTCCGCGTGGACGTGGGCCTCTTCTCCTCGGGCACCCGGCAGGGCTGCTTCCTCAACACCTGCAGCCTGGGCGTCTATCCGGAGCTGGTGCGCGAGCGCGAGCGGTGGTCGCGGCGCATCGGTGGCTGGCCGGCCGGGATCCTCGCGGCCCTGCGCGTGCTGCGCGCCGACCACCATCCGCTGGAGGCCCGGTTCCGGGACGGGACCCACCCGCTCTGGCTGCTGTTCGCGGGCAACGGGACGTATCACCGGATGGGGCTCGCACCCGCCCGCCGCTTCGACCTCTCGGACGGACTGCTCGATGTGCGCGTCATCCACGGCGGGGGGCAGCCCGCCGTGCGGCTGCTGGCCGCGGCGCTGGCGGGGCCGCTGACCCGCTCCCCCGCCCACGCGGCCGTACGGGTACGCCGGCTGCGGGTGGACGGGGTGGCGCCCGGCACTCTTCTCGCGTACGACGGCGAGGTCACGGAGGTCTCGGGCGAGGTGACGCTGGAGAAGCTGCCGGAGTCGCTGACGGTCTACCGTCCACTACCACTGAACTGACTACCTGTCAGACCCCATGACCTGCACCGGTTGTTCCATATAGTAAGACACGGATCTCATTATTCGACATGGGCGCGTACGGTGATGCGTACCGACGAAAGAGGGGAGCGGCCATGTCGAAGGCGCAGGAGACCGCCGTCTACACCCACGGGCACCACGAGTCCGTGCTCCGTTCGCACGTGTGGCGCACCGCCGCCAACTCGGCGGCGTACCTGCTCGGTTCGCTCAAGCCCCACATGCGCATCCTGGACATCGGCTGCGGCCCGGGCACCATCACCGCCGACCTGGCCGCACTGGTCCCGGACGGGCACGTGACCGCCGTCGACCACGCGCCGGGCATCCTGGACCAGGCGCGGGGGGTGGCCACCGAACGCGGCCTGGAGAACGTCGACTTCGCGGTGGCGGACGTCCATGCGCTGGACTACCCGGACGACACGTTCTGCGTGGTCCACGCCCATCAGGTGCTCCAGCACGTGGGCGACCCGGTGCAGGCGCTGCGCGAGATGCACCGGGTGACCAGACCCGGCGGCTACATCGCCGTGCGTGACGCGGACTACGCGGCGATGACCTGGTATCCCGAGCTGCCGGGGATGACCGACTGGCTGGACCTGTATCTGCGCGTCGCTCGCGCCAACGGGGGCGAGCCGGCCGCCGGGCGGCGTCTGAAGGCGTGGGCCCTGCGGGCCGGGATCACGGACATCACGGCCACGTCCAGCACCTGGACCTTCGCCACCGAGGAGGAGCGGGCGTGGTGGAGCGGGCTGTGGGCGGACCGCACTCTGGCGTCGGCGTACGCGGAGCGCGCCACCGAGGACGGCCATGCGACCACGGAAGAGCTGCGGGCCGTCTCGGACGCCTGGCGGGAGTGGGGGCGGCGGGAGGACGGCTGGTTCTCCGTACTGCACGGAGAAATTCTCTGCCGAAAGGACGTCTGATCCGGGTATTCCTGGAAACACGGTATGCAGGAGGTTCACACTATGGTTCCCATCCTGCTGGTTCTACTTCTGGCGCTGGTCCTTTTCGGATTCGGATTCGCAGTAAAAATACTGTGGTGGATAGCGCTGATCGTCCTGGTCGTATGGCTACTGGGATTCCTGGTTCGCAGCACGAGTGCGAGCGGATCCCGGGGCCGCTGGTATCGGTGGTAGCCCTATTCCCTAGGAAGTAGCGGTCCGAGCGGCCCGAGGTCCAGATTAAGGTCCTCGGGCCGCAGTCCGTATCGCTCCCGCAGTTCCGTCATACGCTCCTCGAGAAGCATGAGCGTGAGCCCGATCCGCTCTTCCTGGTCCTCGGTCAGCTCGCCCGTGTCGAAGCGGCGCAGCGCCTGCCGTTCCATCAGCTGGCGCAGCAGCTCGACTACGGTGAGGACGAGCTTGACCAGGTCCCGCTCCACGGTGTCGGGGTCGAGGTCCAGGCGGTTGCGTTCCTTCGGGGTCCGGCCAAGTCCGTTCACGTCCGGTTCACTCACAGCGACTCCCCCCACGGCGACGGGACCTGGGCACTCACGGAGCTGATGAGCGCGTTCAGGTCGATGCGCACGAGGTCGACGTCCGCGATCCGCAGCGTGATGTCCCCGGCGATGACGACTCCGCCCGCGAGCAGCCGGTCGAGCAGGTCGACGAGCGCGACTTCCCGGCGTTCCACGACGGTCACGAGCCCTCCTCACCGGCATCGTCCAGTCCGCTGAAGGAGTAGGCGGCCCACGGGCCGGTGAGTTCCACGCGTATTCCCGGCACGTCGTCCTTCGTACGTTCCACGAGTTCCACGAATGCCTCGGATTCCGAGCGCGGCACAAGGTAGGCGGCGTTGAGGACATTGACGCCCGGCGACTGGGACAGCTGCGCATTCTGGGGCGCGTGAACACGCGCGCCCTCGGCGTGGGCGGAAAGCGTTCCGTGCAGCTTGTGCGCGTATTCGTCGGCCTGTACCCGCATGTCCTCGTGGCTCCGGTTCTGCATACGGCGTCGGCGCAGATAGTCGCGCCCACTGGATGGCTTTCCGGCCGGTTCGGGCATCTCCGTACGCTTTTCCGCAGAAACGACGCCGGTTTGTTCCGCGTAGACCTTGACGCCCCATTCCACCCGGCCGTCGAGCCGGTCGAGGGTGCGCTGGAACTGTTCCTCGCGCGCCTCCATCATCGTGCGGACCCCGCTGTCGTCCCGGAAGACGGTGGCGAGCCGCAGCGGCAGCGGGCTGGTGACGACGGTCAGCGCGTCGATGACGGCCTGGTGCGCGCGGGCGGTGGCGCTCAGCCACTCCAGGTCCTCCAGGTGTGCCCGCAACGGCGCTTCGGCGAAGTCCTGCTCCGCGACCGTACCGACCACGGCGACCAGGTCACCGTGGGTCAGCAGCTTGGGCGGGACGCCCGCGACGCCGGTCAACTGGGCCGGCAGCGTGGCCTGAAAGGGGCGGCAGACGGCGTAGACGTAACGCAGGCCGCTCATGTTCGTGGTCATGCGGACTCCTTCGGGGGGTCGCGGGGAGCGTGACGTGAGGGCTCCCGCGAGCGCTCCCTCGATGACTCCTCCGAGGAGTCGCGGGGCGCCCCCGGGCGGGGGGCGGCGCGCGCCCGCGCGGCGGGGCGGTCCCGGCACACCCCGGTGTCCCCGGCGGGGTGGGGGCGGGGGGCGCCGGG
>NZ_JBEXDZ010000219.1:0-12530 GCF_040606085.1 Streptomyces sp. NPDC005485
CGGTGGACGCCCTGATCGGCTACTACGACTTCTTCGCCGCGACCAACATCGCCGATTCCATCCACATCCCCGGCCTGCACTCCAACTCCCGACCTCAGTACGCGCTGTTGACGTTGTCCATCGAGCCGTACTTGTCGGCCGCGTAGTTGGCGGCGGCCGTGATGTTGGCGACCGGGTTGTAGATGTTCCACGAGGTGCCGGCCACGTGGTAGGCGTTGAAGGTCGGCTGGATGACCTGGAGCAGGCCGATCGACGGGGTGCCGTTCTGGGCGTTGATGTCCCAGCCGTTGATGGCGTTCGGGTTGCCCGTCGACTCCCGCATGATGTTGCGGTACAGGCCGTCGTACGTGCCCGGGATGCCGTGCTTCGACATGATGTCCAGCGACTGGCGGATCCAGCCGTCCAGGTTGTTGGCGTAGGTCTTCACCGCGGCGGCCTTGATCCGGGCGCGCTGGGCGGACCGGCTCGCGGCGGCCTTCGCCCTGCGCTCCTGCGCGGCCTTCTCGGCAGCCTTCTTCGCGGCGGCCTTCTTCTTGGCGACGGCCTCGGCGGCGGCCTCGGCGGCGGCCTTCTTCTTCGCGGCCGCGTCGGCAGCGGCCTTCTTCGCCGTGAAGGTCTTGGCCTTCAGGTCGGCGCTGGCCAGCTGGTCGGCGAAGCTGGACTGCACGTCCTTGATCTGCTGCTGGCTGAAGACCACCGGAGCAGTGGAGGCGGCGGCCTCGTTCGTCGTCGTCGACGTGTGACCGGGCGCCAGGGTGAAGGCGAGGGCGGCGGCGCCGAGGGCGGCCACACCGGCCATCGAGAACTTGTGGGTCTTGGTCAGCGCGGGACTATGACCAGGAGCGTTGATGTGCTTGGGCATGACTGATGGACCTCTTCGAATAGCGCGGAGGTCGCTCACGGTCCGGTGGGGGACTGAGTGTTTCCGAACCAAACGCCGCGGGGCGAAACCCGCGGCGTTGAGCGACGGCTGCCATTCTTAGCGGCCGCAAAATCCTGTGGCAAAGGTGTGACGTACGAAGCTGCATAGTGGACCGCGGAAGGGCAAATCGGGGCAGAGTGGCACGTCTGTCCCGCTCACCTGGGTCCCCTTTATCTCCTATGCACCTTCGTACGTGATGTGCGTCCTATGGGCGGCGTCACACCGGCCGTACAGCGGTCTCACCGGCAGTTGCTGACGCAATGCTCAGCGTGAGGGTTGTCGTCCGGGAGGATGAGGTGCACGTCCCCGAACTCGTGCCACAGGTAGAGCCCGCGCAGCGCCTCCTCGTAACTGCGGCCGATCGCCGCCCGCCCCGCGACGGCCTCCAGCATCAGCAGATGGGAGGCCTCCGGCTCGTGCAGTCCGGTCAGCAGCCCGTCGATGGCGCGCACCCCGCGCTCCGGGGTCACCACGAGGTCCGTCCAGCCCTCCTCGGCCCGTACGACCCCCTCGGCGCCCACCGCGGACTCCACGGCCCGCACGGCCGTCGTACCGACCGCGATGATCCGCCCACCGGCGGCCCGCGCCGCGTTGATCAGCCGCGCCGACGTCCCCGGTACGACGAAGCGCTCCGGGTACGGCGGCTCGTGCGACTCGGCCGATGCCACCCCGGTGTGCAGGGTGATCGGCGCGAACTGCACACCCCGGCTCACCAGCTCCGCCACCAGGCGTGCGGTGAAGGGCCGCGCCGCGCTCGGCATCTCCGCGCTGCCCGCACCGTCCGCGGAGGGCAGCGCGAACACCGTCTGATAGACGGACAGCGGCTGATCCCTCTCCGTATAGGAGTAGCGAATGGGACGCCCGTGCCGGCGGAGCAACCCGAGGACGTCCTCCTCGTCCGGCACCCGCGCCCACCACAGCCGCGCGCTCCCCGCGGCCAGCGGCTCCTCCAGTACGAGTCGTACGCCCCCGGGAAGACGCACCTCTGTCCCCGCGGGCCCGCCCGCCCGCGCACGCGTGGTGCCCCGTCCGTCCGGATCCCGCAGCTCGACGGCCCACCGCCCGTCGTGGCCCCGCACGGAGTCGCCCCGTGTGGAGAAATGCACCACCACGCGCGCGTGCCCGATCCGCCCGTCCACCGCCGCGGCCAGCGTGGCGGACGTGTTGACGACGAGCAGGTCCCCGGCCCTCAGCTGCCCGGGCAGCTCCGTGAACGCGTGATGGGACACCTCCGTACCGCGCGAGACGAGCATCCGCACCGCGTCCCGCTCCAGCCCGGGCCCGCGCTGCTCGGCCGGCACCCGCGCCGACAGCTCCTCCGGAACCGACACCGCGGCCGTCGTCACCGTGCCTCCAGCAGGGCCGGCGCCGCGTAGCGGCCACTGGCCGGGCGCTCGTCGAGCAGCCGCAGGAAGGCCGGAACCACCTCGGCCGGAGCCGGACGCGCATCGTCGTCGTCCGGCACGGCCGCCGCGTACAGGTCCGTACCCATGTCCCCCGGGTCCACGGCCCACACCCGCAGCCCGGGCTCCTCCGCGCCGAGCACCGCCGACAGATGGTCGAGCGCCGCCTTCGACGCCCCGTACCCGCCCCAGGTCTCGTACGCCTCGGCCGCCGCGTCCGAACTGACGTCGACGACCGCGCCCGCCGCCGAGGCCCGCAACAACGGCAGCGCCTCCTGGACGAGACCGAGCGCGGCGACCACATTGACCTCCAGGGCCCGCCGCAGTCCGTCCAGCGTGAGGGCCTCCAGGCGTACGAGCGGTTCGGCGCCCAGCGCGCTCGCGTTGTTCACCAGCAGGTCCACGCCCCCGAGCTTCCGCGCCGCCGCCACCAGCTCGGCGCGATGCCCGGCGTCCGTGACATCCCCGGGCAGGGCCTCCACCCGCGTCCCGTACGCCGACAGCGCCACCGCTGTCTCCTCCAGCACCCCCGGCGTTCTGGCATCGAGCACCAGATCCCAGCCGCGCTCCGCCAGAGCCGCGCCGAGCGCCCGCCCCAGCCCCTTCGAAGCCCCCGTGATGATCGCTACCGGCATGACATCCGTCCCCTCGTCCCGTGCCCGCCGTTCCCGGCCGGCCCCTTCAACGTAGGAACCGGACCGTCGTCGCCGCCTCGTCCGCGGGCCGCAATGATCCGGGGCCCTTTGCCCTAGGCCCACCGGCCTAGGCGGCGGCCGCCACAGGTCCGATCCGCGTTGTCGCACCCCACCGGTACTTTGGGGTCATGAGTCAAGGTCCACGGTCCGGCCTGTACGCGGTGAGCTCAGCGCTGCTGGCCATGAGCAGGCACCTGGAGGTGCGCGACGTCCTCAAGACGATCGTCGCCTCGGCCCGCGAGCTGCTCGACGCGCAGTACGCGGCGCTCGGCGTCCCCGACGACCACGGAGGCTTCGCCCAGTTCGTGGTCGACGGCATCAGCGACGCCCAGTGGAAGGCCATCGGCCCGCTCCCGCGCCAGCACGGCATCCTCGCCGCGATGCTGCACGAGGCCCGCCCCGAGCGCCTCGCCGACGTGCGCAAGGACCCCCGCTTCGAGGGCTGGCCCGCCGCCCACCCCGACATGTCCGACTTCCTCGGCCTGCCGATCCGAGACGGCGACGAGGTGATCGGCGCACTGTTCCTGGCGAACAAGATCTGCGCGAAACCGGAGGGCAGCTGCGGCTTCACCGAGGACGACGAGGAACTGCTGACGATCCTCGCCCAGCACGCCGCGATCGCTCTGACCAACGCCCGGCTCTACGAACGCAGCCGCGAGCTCACCATCGCCGAGGAGCGCTCCCGGCTCGCCCACGAACTGCACGACGCCGTCAGCCAGAAGCTCTTCTCCCTGCGCCTGACCGCGCAGGCCGCCGCGGCCCTGGTCGACCGTGATCCGTCCCGCGCCAAGGGCGAGCTTCAGCAGGTGGCCGCGCTCGCCGCGGAAGCCACCGACGAACTGCGCGCCGCCGTCGTGGAGTTGCGCCCCGCCGCCCTCGACGACGACGGCCTGGTGGCCACGCTGCGCACCCAGATCCAGGTCCTCGACCGCGCCCACTCCGCGCACGTGACCTTCGACAGCTGCGGTGTCCGCGCGCTGCCCGCCGCCCAGGAGGAGGCCGTGCTGCGCGTCGCCCAGGAGGCTCTGCACAACGCGCTGCGGCACTCGGGCGCGACGCGTGTCGACGTGACCCTGGAGAGGCGCGACCAGGGCGCCGCCCTGCGCGTCACCGACGACGGCAGCGGCTTCGACCCCCACGCGATACGCAGCGCCGGACGCCACCTCGGGCTGGTGTCCATGCGCGACCGGTCGAGCGGGGTCGGCGGCATCCTCACCGTGGAATCGGCGCCCGGCGAGGGCACCACGATCGACATGGAGGTCCCTGGTGGCTGACGCAATCAAAGTGCTGCTGGTCGACGACCATCAAGTGGTCCGGCGGGGCCTGCGTACCTTCCTCGAAGTACAGGACGACATCGAGGTCGTGGGCGAGGCGTCCGACGGCGCCGAAGGGGTCGCCCGCGCCGAGGAGCTGAGGCCCGACGTCCTCCTCATGGACATCAAGATGCCGGGCATGGACGGCATCGACGCGCTGCGCAAACTCCGCGAACTCGCCAACCCCGCCCGCGTGTTGATCGTCACCAGCTTCACCGAGCAGCGCACGGTCGTCCCGGCCCTGCGCGCCGGCGCCGCCGGGTACGTGTACAAGGACGTGGACCCCGACGCGCTCGCCGGGGCCATCCGCTCCGTGCACGCCGGGCACATCCTGCTCCAGCCGGAGGTGGCGGGCGCCCTGCTGTCCCAGGAGGTGGCCAACTCCGGGCAGGGGAGGGGCGGTTCGCTCACCGAGCGGGAGCGCGAGGTACTCGGCCTGATCGCCGACGGCCGCTCCAACCGGGAGATCGCCCGCGCCCTGGTCCTCTCCGAGAAGACCGTCAAGACCCATGTCTCGAACATCCTGATGAAGCTCGACCTCGCGGACCGCACCCAGGCCGCGCTCTGGGCCGTACGCCATGGTGTCGCCGGTTGAACGGCAATTCGGAGGGTTCCGCTCCGGGCTGAGATTCATACCGTCGGGTGTATGTCCCCCGGATGGCGCAACCTCGGCGGGCCCCGGCCGTTCTCCAGTGCGTGCTGCGGCGCCTTGCCGCAGTGATCGCTAGGGAGGGCTCAGAAGTGAAGAACCTGAAGAAGGCCACGGCAGTCGCGATGGTGGCCGGTGGCCTGGTTGCCGCCGGTGCCGGTATGGCGTCCGCCACCAACGGTGCGCACGCGGGTGGCGCGGCCGAGCACTCCCCGGGTGTCGTCTCGGGCAACCTGATCCAGGCCCCGGTCCACGTCCCCGTGAACGCGGTCGGCAACAGCGTGAACGTCATCGGCGCCCTGAACCCGGCCTTCGGCAACCTGGGCGTCAACCACTGACGTCCCGCACCGGACGATCGTGACCACCGGCCTCCCGGGCATTCCGGGAGGCCGGTCAGGTTGTCAGCCCGTAGAGCAGTACATCGGTAGGCCAGTACACCCGTAGACCTGTAGGCCCATCGCTCGATCGACCCATCGGGCCAATGGACCGAACGGGCATTTCCGGCGCGGCCTCCCGTGCCGTTCCGGACCGGCCCGGCGTTGCTCAGCGTACGACCCGCGGCCGGGTCGGTCCGCGAACGCAGGAGGAACGCTTTTCATGAACATCGCCAAGAAGGCCGCCCTGGCCATCACCGTCGCCGGTATCGCCGCGGGCGCTTCTGCCGGTGCCGCTGTCGCCGACGCGGGCGCCGACGGCGCGGCCGTGAAGTCGCCGGGCGTCGGCTCGGGCAACCTCATCCAGGTCCCGGTCCACGTCCCCGTCAACGTGGTCGGCAACACGGTCAACGGCATCGCCGGCCTCAACCCCGCCTTCGGCAACACGGGCGTGAACGACTGACCTGCCGTACCGGAGGAGCCCCGCGAACAGGATGGCTTCGCGGGGCTCTTTGCGGTGGGCGGGCGCAGCAGGGTCATCCCCGAAGCGTCACCGAACGCCCCGCTCCCGCTCCTCCACAAACGCGTTGTACGCAGCCACCTGTGCCCGCCGAGCCGTTCGCTCCACCGGCCGTAGTGCCTCCCCCCGGGCCGCGATCTCGGACGCGCTCACGGCGCCGCCGTGCCCGTTCTCGTACGCGACCGAGATCAGCAGCCCCACCCGCTGGGCGAGCTCCAACACCCGTACCGCCCGTGCCGGATACCCGGGAGCGAGCACCTCCCGACCCTGCTCGGCCCGCGCCCGATACGCGTCGATCGCCGCCTCGGCCACCGGCCCCGACCCGGCCACGTCGAGCTGAGACAGCACGGCCGTGGCGTCGCGCAGCGCCTCGGCGAGCTCCCGCTCGGCCTCGCCGAGGGACGGTACGTCGGCGGGCGGGGCATCGCGTACGGGGAGGCAGTGCCACACGACCTCGACGTGCACATCACCGTCGGGCCCCGCCTCGGACACCTCGGGAACGAGCCCGAGCGCGCTGCCGTGACAGACGACGGCCTCCTCGGCCTCCAGCGCGCGCGCATTGAAGTCCGGCGGCCCGCTCAGCCCCAGCGGATGCCCCGGCGCGGGCAGCGCGACCCGCAGCCCGGTCACCCCGAGCGTGCGCAGCCTGCCGAGGGCGAGCGTCAGCCCGACGAGTCCCGACTCGCCCGGCAGCCCCTCGACCCGGTGCACCGCATCCTCACCGACGATGGCGAGCACCGCGTCGTCGGGCGAAACAAGTCCGGCCAAAAGGGCGTTTCCCCATGCGGCCAGGCGTCCTGAGCGTGGTTCCGAAAGCATGCCCTCCACCCTAAGGACCGGACCGATGGAATGGACCGCCCGACCGGTGGCGTAGATTTCCCTGGGGGCTGCGTCCACAGGCGCACGCGACTGCCGAGACAGGCCAAGACTGCAATGGGAGACAGCGCGCTCATGAGCGATGTTCTGGAGCTGGAGGACGTATCCGTGGTCCGGGAGGGCCGGGCTCTGGTGGACCAGGTCTCCTGGTCGGTCAAGGAGGGCGAGCGCTGGGTCATCCTCGGTCCCAACGGCGCCGGAAAAACGACCCTCCTGAACGTCGCGTCCAGCTACCTCTTCCCCAGCAAGGGCGCCGCCACCGTCCTCGGCGAGACCCTCGGCAAGGTCGACGTCTTCGAGCTGCGCCCGCGCATCGGCATGGCCGGCATCGCCATGGCGGAGAAGCTCCCCAAGCGCCAGACGGTTCTGCAGACGGTGCTGACCGCGGCGTACGGCATGACCGCCGGCTGGCACGAGGACTACGAGGACATCGACGAGCAGCGCGCCCGCGCCTTCCTCGACCGCCTCGGCATGACCGAGTACGTGGACCGCAAGTTCGGCACCCTCTCCGAGGGTGAGCGCAAGCGCACCCTGATCGCCCGCGCCCTGATGACCGACCCCGAGCTGCTGCTCCTCGACGAGCCCGCCGCCGGTCTCGACCTCGGTGGCCGCGAGGACCTCGTACGCCGTCTCGGCCGTCTCGCCCGCGACCCGATCGCCCCCTCCATGATCATGGTCACGCACCACGTCGAGGAGATCGCCCCCGGCTTCACCCACGTCCTGATGATTCGTCAGGGCAAGGTGCTCGCCGCGGGCCCGCTGGAGCTCGAACTCACCTCGCGCAACCTCTCCCTCTGCTTCGGCCTCCCGCTCGTCGTCGAGCAGGTCGGCGAGCGCTGGACCGCGCACGGTCTCCCGCTGTCCTGACGGGACGGAGCCCGACCGTACAGAGGAACACTGAACCGTCCGGCCCGAACCAAGGGGCGGACGGCCCGACTTGATCGCGCGCCCTGTCCGCGGGGGGAGCGCGGTCCTACCATGACCATGTGAGTGACATCGACGCATGGGTGTGGTGGCTGATCGGCGCGGCCGGGCTCGGAATCGCCCTGGTGGTGACGACCATGCCGGAACTGGGCATGCTCGCCGTGGGAGCCGTCGCCGCCACGGTCGTCGCGAGGCTGGGCGGCGGTGCCGTACCCCAAGTCCTTGTCTTCGCCGCCGTTTCGGTCGCGCTGATCGCGGTCGTACGCCCCATCGCGAGCCGCCACCGCAATCAGCGGCCCCAACTGGCCACGGGTATCGAGGCGTTGAAGGGCATGCAGGCGGTCGTCCTGGAGCGAGTGGACCACGAGGGCGGCCGTATCAAGCTCGCGGGGGAAGTCTGGTCGGCCCGCACCCTGGGCGCCGAACAGGCCTACGAGGTAGGGCAAGAGGTGGACGTCGTGGACATCGAGGGGGCCACGGCGATCGTGATGTGACCTCGCATGTCATGTGACCTCGTACGACGCAAGTGAACCGAACGCCCCACGGCGCAGACGACGGTCTGTCAGACTCGTCCAGCAAGATCTTCAACAACCATAAGATCTTCAGGAAACACCGAGGCGGAGAAGGGTACGGGGAGCAACGATGGAACCGATCATCATCGTCCTGATCATTCTGGTGGTGTTGGTCTTCATCGCCCTGATCAAGACCATCCAAGTCATTCCACAGGCGAGCGCGGCCATCGTCGAGCGCTTCGGCCGCTACACCCGGACACTCAACGCGGGCCTCAACATCGTCGTCCCGTTCATAGACTCGATCCGCAACCGCATCGACCTGCGCGAACAGGTCGTGCCGTTCCCGCCGCAGCCGGTGATCACCCAGGACAACCTGGTGGTCAACATCGACACGGTCATCTATTACCAGGTGACCGACGCGCGCGCCGCGACGTACGAAGTCGCCAGCTACATCCAGGCGATCGAGCAGCTCACCGTCACCACGCTCCGCAACATCATCGGTGGCATGGACCTGGAGCGCACCCTCACCTCCCGCGAGGAGATCAACGCGGCCCTGCGCGGCGTCCTCGACGAGGCCACCGGCAAGTGGGGCATCCGCGTCAACCGCGTCGAGCTCAAGGCGATCGAGCCGCCCACCTCCATCCAGGACTCGATGGAGAAGCAGATGCGCGCCGACCGTGACAAGCGCGCCGCGATCCTCACCGCCGAAGGTACGCGCCAGGCGGCCATCCTCACCGCCGAGGGTGAGAAGCAGTCCCAGATCCTGCGCGCCGAGGGCGAGGCCAAGGCCGCCGCCCTGCGCGCCGAGGGCGAGGCCCAGGCCGTCCGTACGGTCTTCGAGGCGATCCACGCCGGCGACCCGGACCAGAAGCTTCTCTCCTACCAGTACCTGCAGATGCTCCCGAAGATCGCCGAGGGCGACGCCAACAAGCTCTGGATCGTGCCCAGCGAGATCGGCGACGCCCTCAAGGGCCTGTCCGGAGCCATGGGCAATCTGGGGAACTTCGGCGGCGGTTCGGGCGGCGGAGGCAACTCCGGCGGATCCGGCTCCGGCGGCGCGGAGCGCCGCGAGAAGCCGTCGATCACGGACTGACCAAGGGACCCGTGCCGGTATGCGACTGGGGCCCACCTCCCGCGGGAGGTGGGCCCCAGTCACATACCCGTCATGCGGCGGGCTGCGCCAGCCACTCCGGAAGCGCCTCGAAGTCGTCCTGCCCCAGCGCCAGCAGCATCGCGTCCGCCGGTGTCGGCTCGAACGGCAGACGCAGCAACGGCATACCGGCCTGCTCCGGCGTACGGGCCGCCTTGCGGTGGTTGTCCTCCGCGCACGAGGCCACCGTGTTCAGCCACGAGTCCTGGCCCCCCTGCGCCCGCGGCACCACGTGGTCCACGGTCGTCGCCCGCCTGCCGCAGTACGCACACCGGTGCCGGTCCCGGACCAGCACACCTCGCCTCGACCACGGAGCTTGTCTTCGGAAGGGCACCCGTACGTATCGGCAGAGCCTGATCACCCGAGGCGCGGGTATGTCCACCGCGGCTCCGCGCATGCGCAGTTCGGGGTGGTGCTGCTCGACGACGGCCTTGTCCTGCAGCACCAGAACGACGGCTCGGTTCAACGTCACCGTCGACAGCGGCTCGAAGCTCGCGTTCAGTACCAGCGTGTCCCGCATCCCCGCCCACCTCCCATGCGCACCGGCCCACCACCTGGCGGGCTTGGATCAACTCTGGCCGGGCACGCCGAGATGGACAACGCAATAAAAAAATGCCCGCCTCTGATCACTTCCAAGACCAGAGGCGGGCAAACGTTCAATGAACGTCAGTCTTCGGCGGGAGCCGCATACTCACCGATCAGCTGGGCACGCGCCCGCGTGTGGAACCGCAGGTTGAAGCCGACGACCGCGGGACTGGCATCCGCGTCCGGACCGAGCTTCTCCTGATCCACGGCGTACACCGTGAACACATACCGGTGCGCCGGGTCCCCGGCCGGCGGCGCGGCACCACCGAAGTCCTTCGACCCGTAGTCGTTGCGCGCCTGGACCGCGCCCTCCGGCAGCCCCTCGAACTTGCCGGTGCCCGCACCCGTCGGCAACTCGGTCACCGAAGCCGGAATGTCGAACACGACCCAGTGCCAGAATCCGCTTCCCGTAGGGGCATCCGGATCGAAGCAGGTCACGGCGAAGCTCTTGGTCTCCGACGGGAAGCCCTCCCAGCGAAGGTGAGGTGAAGTGTTTCCGGCCGCATAGACGTGCGTGTCCTTCAACACCGCACCCGGCTCGACGTCCTCACTCGTGACCGTGAAGGACGGCACGGACGGATGGAAGTCGTGGGGAAGCGGCGGCCTGTTCAGCTCGGTCACCTCGGCACCTCCGAGTCGATGGACAGCTTGACCTGAGATCAGGACCCTAGAACCAGCTGCGCTTGCTGCCTACCTCGGAGAGCCACTGGTTCAGGTACGCCGCCCAGTCCGTGCTCTGGTAGTCGTGCAGACCCACCTGGAAGGAGCGGTACGAGTCGCTGCCCTCGCTGAACAGCCCCGGCTTCTTGTCCATCTCCAGGATGACGTCCATCTCGCGGTCGTCGGCGACGAAGGTCAGCTCGACCTGGTTCAGCCCGCGGTACTGCGACGGCGGGAAGAACTCGATCTCCTGGTAGAACGGCAGCCGCTGACGCGTCCCACGAATGTGGCCGCGCTCCATGTCCGCGTTCTTGAAGCGGAAGCCCAGCTGGATGAAGGCGTTCAGGATCGCCTGCTGCGCCGGCAGCGGGTGCACGTTGATGGGGTCCAGGTCGCCCGAGTCCAGGGCACGCGCGATCTCCAGCTCCGTGGTCACACCGATGTGCATCCCGCGCAGCGCCTGCCCGTCGATCGTGGTGATCGGCGTCTCCCACGGGATTTCGAGCCCGAAGGGCACCGCGTGCACGGCGCCCGCCTGCAGCTCGAAGGCCCCGCCGAGACTCAGCTTGGTGAACTCGATGTTCTGCTTGTATTCCTGGTCGTCGTGGCCCTCGACCTCGACCTTGGCCTGCAGACCGACCGACAATCCCTCGATCTGCTGGTTCACGGACCCGCCCTGGATCCGCACCTCGCCCTGGACGACGCCGCCCGGAACGGTGTTGACCTCGGTCAGCACCGTCTCGACCGAAGCCCCACCGGCTCCCATGCTCGCCAGCAGCCGCTTGAACCCCATGTCACTTCCTCCCCAGGCAACGCCTGTTACTTCGTCTGAACCCTTGATCCATACAAACGCGATCCGACCCCGGCCGGTTCCGTGCCCTCACCCTTCCAAGGGAGGCGCTCCCTGGCCACCCCGCGGACACACACCCGTGTGGACTACGCTCGTACGCCATGATCGCGGCCCCTGACCGTACGCCCCTCACCCGGGAGTTCTTCGACCGCCCTGTACTGGAGGTCGCCCCCGACCTCCTCGGGCGCGTCCTCGTGCGCGCCACCCCGGACGGTCCGATCGAGCTGCGCCTCACGGAGGTGGAGGCGTACGACGGAGGGAACGACCCCGGCTCGCACGCGTATCGCGGTCCCACGGCCCGCAACGGCGTGATGTTCGGCCCGCCCGGCCATGTGTACGTCTACTTCACCTACGGCATGTGGCACTGCATGAACCTGGTGTGCGGTCCGGAGGGCACGGCGAGCGGAGTCCTGCTCCGTGCCGGAGAGATCACCGAGGGCGCCGAACTGGCTCGCAAACGTCGACTTTCAGCCCGATATGACAAGGAACTGGCCAAAGGGCCTGCCCGCCTGGCCACCGCCCTGGACGTGGACCGGACCCTCGACGGCGCGGACGCCTGTGCCCCCGAGGCGGGCCCGCTGACCCTTCTGACCGGCACACCCGTCCCTCCCGACCAGGTACGCAGTGGTCCGCGCACCGGAGTGGCCGGCGACGGGGGCGTCCACCCCTGGCGCTTCTGGATCGCCAACGACCCGACGGTGAGCCCTTATCGGGCCCATACGCCCCGGCGCCGCTCAACTTGACGCGTCTGTGGGGGATCCGTAATGTAGCCCGAGCCGCTTGAACCGGGTACGGCGTTCAGCCAGCAGCCGGAAGTGGCCAACCCACTACCTACGACTTCCCCTCGGCGGGGGAGAATTCGGCGTGTCCTCATGCCCGAATTCGAACTCGCGGAACTCAATTATGAGTCGCGACGGGAATCGGCTAACGTAGTGAATGTCGAAAGGCCAAGAGGCGAAAGCACTCAAAGTCCGAACGGCAAACCCGCTGACTGGGAATCAGGCCCGAAAGGATCTGATAGAGTCGGAAACGCAAGACCGAAGGGAAGCGCCCGGAGGAAAGCCCCAGAAAATGTTCTGCGGGTGAGTACAAAGGAA
>NZ_JBEXDZ010000220.1:0-12477 GCF_040606085.1 Streptomyces sp. NPDC005485
CGGGCCGCCTACGGCGCCGCCGGGCGCCGCACCGTCGAGGGCCGCACCTGGGCGGCCGTCGGCGACCAGCTCATCGGGCACTACGCCGACGTCCTCTCGGCGCGGACGGCGGTCGCGGCATGAGCCTCAGGATCGTACGGCTCGCCAACTTCGTCGCCCCGGCGTCGGGCGGACTGCGCACCGCCCTGCGGGAACTGGGTACCGGCTACCGCAGGGCCGGGCACGAACCCGTGCTCGTCGTCCCCGGCGAGCGCGCCACCGACCGGGACACCGAGCAGGGGCGGGTGATCACCCTGCCCGGGCCGCTGCTGCCCGGCACCGGCGGCTACCGCGTCCTGACCGACAAGCGCCGGGTCGCCGCCCTTCTTCGGTCGCTCGCCCCCGACCGGCTGGAGGTCTGCGACCGGACGACCCTGCGCTGGACGGGCGTATGGGCGCGCCGGGCGCGGGTGCCCGCGGTGATGGTCTCCCACGAGACCGCCGACGGCGTGCTGCGCACCTGGGGGATCCCCGAGGGCATGGCGCGGCGCACGGCCGACGCCCTCAACACCCGTACGGCGCACATGTACGCGCGCGTGGTGTGCACCACGGAGTTCGCGGAGCGCGAGTTCGTGCGCATCGGCGCCCGCAATGTCGTACGCGCCCCGCTGGGCGTCGACCTGAAGGGTCGGCACCCCGCGCTGCGCGACCCCGGCGTGCGCGCCCGGTACGCGCGCGGGGACGAGGCGCTGCTCGTACTGTGCTCCCGGCTGTCCGTGGAAAAGCGGCCCGGCACGGCGCTCGACGCGCTGGAGGAACTGCTCGGGCGCGGCCGACGCGCCGTGCTCGTGGTCGCCGGGGACGGGCCGCTGCGGGGCCGGCTCGAACAGCGCGCCCGGGAGCGACGGTTGCCCGTCACGTTTCTCGGACATGTCGCCGACCGCGAGGTGCTGAGCGCGCTGCAGGCCTCCGCCGACGTGTGCCTGGCCCCGGGGCCCGCCGAGACGTTCGGGCTCGCCGCTCTGGAGGCGATGGCCTGCGGCACACCCGTGGTGGCCAGCGCCTCGTCCGCTCTTCCCGAGGTCGTGGGGTCCGCGGGGGCCACCGCGGCCGACAGCGGCGAGGCCTTCGCGGACGCGGTGCGGCTTCTTCTGGGGCGCCCCGAGGGCGCGCGCAGGGAAGCGGCACGCGCGCGTGCCGAGTGTTTCGGATGGGATGCCTCGGTGGCGGCGTTTCTCGCCGCGCACGACGCGCAGGACCCGGTGCGGCGCCGACTGCAGGAGGGCGTCGGATGAGGCCCCTGCGGTTCGTGGCCCTCGGGGACTCGCTGACCGAGGGCGTGGGCGACCCGGTGGGCGAGGCCTGGCGGGGGTGGGCCGCGCTGCTCGCCGCCGGGCTCGCGCCGAAGGACGCGCCCGTCGAGTTCACCAACCTCGCGGTGAGCGGAGCGCAGTCCCGGGACGTACTGGAACGGCAGACCCCGGCCGGCCTGGCGCTGCTGCCGGACGTGGTCTCCGTCGTCATCGGCGTCAACGACACCCTGCGGTGCACCTTCGACATCCACGCCGTGGCCGCCCGGCTCGACCAGGTGTACGCGGCGTTCACGGCACAGGGCGCGGTGCTGCTCACGGCCTGTCTGCCCGACCCCGGCGCGATGCTGGGGCTGCCCGGAGCGCTGGGGCACCCGCTGGCCCGGCGGCAGCGGGCCGTCAACACGGTCGTGCACGCGCTGTCCGAGCGGTACGGCGCGGTGCACCTGCACGCGGCGCAGGGCGCGTGGCTGACGGACCGCGCCCTGTGGAGCGCGGACCGGCTGCACCCGGGGGAGCGGGGCCACCGGCAGCTCGCCGTCCGCTTCCATGCCCTGCTCACCCAGGCGGGCCTGGCCACCGGCCCGGCGCCGGCCGCCGAACCCGAGTTCCCCGTGCCCACCCGGTCGGCGAGCCTGTGGTGGCTGGCCACCGCGGGCACCGGCTGGGTCGCCCGGCGCTGCACCGACCTGCTCCCGCAGCTCCTCACGCTGGCCGCCGACGAGGTACGCCACCGCGCCCGCGGCACCAGCGCCCGCCTCGACCTGACCGCCTCCCGCGCGGTCGCGTCGGCGCTGGCCGCGCTGTCGGTCGCGGAGCGGCCGGATGCGGCATGAGGGGTGAGGGCGGCCGGTTCAGGAGCGCGGGACTCAGCGCCGGCGCCGTACCGCCGTGAACCGGACGGGGGTGCCCGGCACCGCCTGGGCCGCGGCGGGCAGGTCCGCCGGGTCGACGACGGCTATCACCGGGTAGCCGCCGGTGGTGGGGTGATCGGCGAGGAAGACGACCGGTCGGCCGTCCGGGGGAACCTGGACGGCGCCCAGGACCATGCCCTCGCTGGGGAGCTCGCCGGAAACGGCCCTCTCCAGGGATGGCCCTTCCGTGCGCAGGCCGATGCGGTTGCTCGCCAAGGACACCTGGTAGGTGCGCGTGGTCAGTGTGCGCAGGGCCGAGGGTGTGAACCAGTCTTCGCGCGGGCCCGGTGTCACGCGCAGGACCAGTTCCGAGGGCGGCGCCGGCTGCGGGACGACGTCCACGCGCGCGTGGACGGTGGCGGCGCGGCCCAGCGGCAGCACCACGCCGTCGGTGAGGGGTGGCGGGCCGAGCCCGGAGAGGAGGTCCGTGGAGCGGCTGCCGAGCACCGGGTCGACGGCCACTCCGCCCGCGACGGCGACGTAGGCGCGCAGCCCCCGGTCGGCCCGTCCGATGTCCAGCAGGGCTCCCGCGGGGACGCGTACGGCAGCACCCCAGGGCGCCGGACGGCCGTCCACGGTGACCGGGCAGGGCGCGCCCGCGACCGCCACGGTGAGCGTCGAACGCGGGCGCAGGGCACAGCCGTTGAGCGTGGTCTCCAGGACGGCGGCCTCGGGCGGGTTGCCGACGAGACGGTTGGCGAGGTCCGCCGCGGGCGCGTCCAGGGCCCCCGAGCGCGGGACGCCGAGGTGGGCATGGCCGGGGCGGCCCCGGTCCTGGACGGTGGTCAGGGCCCCGGCGCGGACGACGGAGAGGGCCCGGTCGGTCATGCCTGCCTCACCGGTACGAAGCGGACCCGGGTGCCGGGGGCCAGCAGTGCGGCCGGCACGCGCGCGGGGTCCCACAAAGCGGCGTCCGTCGTGCCGATCAGTTGCCAGCCGCCCGGCGAAGAGCGGGGGTACACGCCCGTGTACGGGCCCGCGAGGGCCACGGAACCCGCCGGGACGCTCGTGCGCGGGGTCGCCCGACGGGGAACGTCGTAGCGGGCGGGCAGCCCCGTCAGGTAGCCGAACCCGGGCGCGAACCCGCAGAAGGCGACCCGGAACCCGGCCGCCGCGTGTATCGCCGGAACCTCGGTCTCCGGCACCCCCCACAGGGCCGCGACGTCCGCCAGGTCCGGGCCGTCGTACCGTACGGGGATCTCGACCGCCGCCTCCGCGCGCACGGGCAGCGGCGGGATCCGCCACGAGGTGAGCGCGGCGGCCAGGCGGGCCGGGTCGTCCACGCCGTCCAGGAGGACCGTGCGGGCCGCGGGGACGATCTCACGCACGCAGAGGGAGCCCTCCGCGCGGCGGCGCAGCAGCTCGGCGTGCAGGGCCTGTGCGGCGTCGCCCGAGGACACCTCGACGAGCAGTGCACGGTCGCCGACCGGGAGGGCCCTCATGCGAACGCCTCCACCAGGACACCCGAGGACTCCAGCCGGGCGCGGACCCGGCGGGCCAGGTCCACCGCGCCCGGCGTGTCTCCGTGCAGGCACAGCGAGCGGGCGCGGACCGGGATGCGCTCCCCGGAGTGGGCCGTCACCGTGCCGAAGCGTGCCAGGCCCACCGAGCGTTCGGCCACCGTGTCGGCGTCCGTGATCACCGCGCCGTCCTGGGAACGCGGCACCAGGGTGCCCTCGGCGGTGTACGCGCGGTCCGCGAACGCCTCGGTGGCGATGGGCAGTCCGGCCTTCTCGGCGAGGGCCAGGAGCCGTGAGGAGGGCAGGCCGAGGACGGCCAGGCGGGCGTCCGCGAGCAGGACGCCGTCCACGACGGCCCCCGCCTGCTCCTCGTCGTGCACGACGCGGTTGTAGAGCGCGCCGTGCGGCTTCACGTACGACACGCGCGTGCCCGCCGCGCGGGCGAAGACCTCCAGGGCGCCGATCTGGTAGGCCACTTCGGCCGCCAGCTCGTCGGACGGCACGTCCATCGAGCGCCGCCCGAACCCCGCCAGGTCGCGGTAGGAGACCTGGGCGCCGATCCGTACGCCCCGCTCGGCCGCCAGCTCGCACACCCGCCGCATGGTGGCCGCGTCCCCGGCGTGGAAGCCGCAGGCCACGTTGGCGCTGGTGACGACGGACAGCAGCTGTTCGTCGTCGGTCAGCCGCCAGCGGCCGAAGCCCTCACCGAGATCGGCGTTGAGATCGATCGGGGTCATGAGATCTCTGTTTCTCCTGCTCGGTCGATGCTCAAAGGACGCGGTACTGCTCGTCGCGGGTGTCCGTGACGAACATCTGGCCGGGCGCGTGGGTGATCGCGAAGGGCGGGCGCGACGCCATCACGGCCGCCTGCGGCGTCACTCCGCAGGCCCAGAACACGGGGATGTCGTCCGGCGCGAGGTCCACCGGATCGCCGAAGTCGGGGCGCGAGAGATCCTCGATGCCGAGGACCGACGGTTCGCCGCAGTGGACCGGGCTGCCGTGCACGGCCGGGAGCAGACTGCTCTCCCTGATCGCCGCGGCCAGGTGCTCGGGCGGGACAGGGCGCATCGACACCACCATGGGGCCGTGCAGCCGCCCGGCCGGGCGGCACCGGCGCCGCGTCACGTACATCGAGACGTTGCGGCCCTGCTCGATGTGGCGCATCGGGACGCCCGCCCCGGTCAGCGCCCACTCGAAGGTGAAGCTGCAGCCGATGAGGAACGTGACGAGGTCGTCGCGCCAGCGGTCCACCACGTCTGTGGGCTCCTGGACCAGCTCGCCGTGCTCCCACACGCGGTAGCGCGGCAGGTCGGTGCGCAGGTCCGCGCCGTCGGCGAGGACGGACGTCCACGCACCGGCGTCGGTGACGTCGAGGACGGGGCACGCCTTCTGGTTGCGCTGGCAGAACAGCAGCATGTCGTACGCCCAGTCGGCGGGCACCGAGATCAGGTTCACCTGGGTGTGGCCCGCGGCGACTCCGGCGGTCGGCCCCGACACGCCCGAACGGAACAGGGAGCGTGCCTTCTTGGGGGTCCACGCGTGCGCGTGGCCGTCGACCACGCACAACGGGCGGTCCTGGGAGGTGCGGTTCACCGGAGCTCCTTCCCCAGGGTCTCGGGGAGCCCGAGCAGCGCCAGCGCGGCCAGGGCGTAGCCGATGGCACCGAAGACCAGGGCGCCGCCGACGCCCCAGCTGTCGGCGAGGAAGCCGACCGTCGTGGGGAAGGCGGCCCCCACGGCCCGGCCCGTGTTGTAGGTGAAGCCCTGGCCGGTGCCGCGCACCGCCGTCGGATACAGCTCGCTCAGGAACGAGCCGAAGCCGCTGAAGATCGCCGACATGCAGAAGCCCAGCGGGAAACCGAGTACCAGGAGCAGCGTGTTGGCGCCGCTGGGGATGTTGGCGTACACGAGGATGCCGGCCGCGGAGAGGACGGCGAAGAGCAGGATGTTGCGCTTGCGGCCCAGCCGGTCGGTCAGATAGCCGCCCGTGAGGTACCCGATGAAGGCCCCGGAGATCAGGAACGTGAGATAGGCGCCGGTGCCGACGACGGACAGACCGCGGTCCGTCTTGAGGTACGTCGGCACCCAGGTGGCCAGCGTGTAGTAGCCGCCCTGTACGCCGGTGGACAGCAGAACGGCGAAGAACGTGGTGCGCAGGAGGCCCGGGGAGTCGGCCGTGGCGGGCTTGAAGATCGCCGCGAACGAGCCCTTGTGGCCGCTCTTCGCGCGTTCGGCGGCCGCCTCCGGTGCGTCGTGCACCCGGCGCCGCACCCAGACGACGAGCAGCGCGGGCAGCGCGCCGGTCCAGAACATGACGCGCCAGGCGAGGCCGTCGTCGAGGTACTGGAAGACCAGGGTGTAGACGATCACGGCCAGCGCCCAGCCGACGGCCCAGGCGCTCTGGATCGCGCCGAGCGTGCGCCCCCGGTGCTTCGCGCCGGTGTACTCGGCGACCAGGACCGCGCCGACCGCCCACTCGCCGCCGAAGCCGAGGCCCTGAAGGGCGCGGAAGACCAGCAGGGTCTCGTAGTTGGGCGCGAAGCCGCAGGCCACGGTGAACACCGCGTACGTGGCCACAGTGATCATCAGCGCCTTGACGCGTCCGATCCGGTCCGCGACCACACCCGCGACGGCGCCGCCGACCGCCGAGACGACCAGCGTGACGGTGGTGAACAGGCCGGTCTGGCCGCTGTCCAGGCCGAAGTACGCCGCGAGCGCGACCATGCTCAGCGGCAGGGTGAAGTAGTCGTACGAGTCGAGGGCGTAGCCGCCGAACGCACCGCCGAAGGCGCGTCGGCCTCGCGGGCTCAGGGCGCGCAGCCAGCCGAACGCGCCGTCGGGGGTGGTGGGTTCGCCCGTACCGGGAGCGGGATCGGCGGTCAGGGCCTGGGAGGGAGGGGTCGTGCTCATGGGCACCTCGCAATGAGGGACGGAGGGTGCTTGAGGGATGAGCCGTGCCGTGCGGAAGCGGGGGCGCCGGGGCTGTGCCGTCGGCGCCTGACCGACAAGGTAGGGGATCGTTGAACGATCCCTCAATACCTATGTTGTTTCGTTCTTATTTCTGCGATTGAATTCCGGGCATGGCAGAGCTGACGGGACTGGCCGACGATCGCGCCCTGCTGGGCCGCACCAGCACCGCCGAGCGGGTCTCGGACATCCTCAGGAGCCGGATCGCCGACGGGTTCTTCCCGCCCGGGACCCGGCTGTCCGAGGACAGCATCGGCGGCGCGCTCGGCGTCTCGCGCAACACGCTGCGCGAGGCCTTCCGGCTGCTCACACACGAGCGGCTGCTGATCCACGAGCTCAACCGGGGTGTCTTCGTCCGGGTGCTGACCGTCGAGGACGTAGAGGACATCTACCGCACCCGCGGTCTCGTCGAGTGCGCGGTCGTACGGAGTCTCGGCCGGCCGCCGTACGCCGTCGACGGGCTCGCCGAGGCCGTCGACGACGGGCAGCGCGCGGCCCGCGAAGATGACTGGAAAGGCGTCTCCACCGCCAACATCCACTTCCACGGGGAGCTGGTCGCGCTCGCCGGCAGCGCCCGCACCGACGAACTGATGCGCAGCGTCTTCGCCGAACTGCGGCTCGCCTTCCACGTGGTGGACGATCCACGCCGGCTGCACGAGCCGTACCTCGCACGCAACCGGGAGATCCTCCGGACACTCCAGGCGGGCGATCGGGACGGGGCCGAGCGCCTGCTCGCGGAGTATCTCCAGGACTCGCTCAAGGGACTCGTCGAGGTGTACGGGCGCCGAGTGGGGTGATCCGGCCGGGCTGCGGGGCGTGCACCCGCCGGGACCGCGGTCGCATCTGCGTCGTTTCGACCGTTGTCAGACCGAGGACCTAGTCTGTGCACCGTGACTTCGCCTGCATCGACGGACAGCGTTCCGCCCCAGCTCAGCGCGGGGCCGCGCCCTGCCCCGGGCCCGGCCGCCGACGAGGGCCTGGCGCGGCGGCTGCGCGCGCTCGCCTGCACCGCGCCGCTGCACGACCTCGACGCACGCAAGGCGAACCTCGCGGGTGAGTACTCGGTGTACGGCATGGCGGAGGTCGCCCTCGCCGCCATCGACCTGGTCACTCTGAACATGGACTTCGACACGGGCGCCGACCACGACCAGATAGTGGCCAGGCTCATCCCGCGCATCGCCGCCCAGGCACCGCAGCGGCCCGTCGCCGAGCACGAGCGCGTGGCCCGCTGGGTCCTCGAGAACCTGATCAACGTCGGCAGCGTCGACCGCGGCTTCCGCGCCGTGTACGGCACATTCGCGCCCGACGGCTCCTACGTACGCCGCGACTACGACTTCAAGCTGATCGAGGAGGTCCCGGGATACGGCGGGACCGTGTACCTCCGGACGACCGACGAAGCGGTCAACGTCCTCGTCGGCGCCCTCGACACCGACGTCACCAGCGCGCAGATCGCCGCCGAGGTCAAGCTCGAGGTGCTGATCAGCCGAGGCCGGCTCGCCGACGCCCAGCTCGCCGCCGAGCAGGCCCGGTACCGGACCGTGCAGTACTCGGAGACGCTGCGGCGGGCTTTGGACGCGACCCGGCGCAACGTCCGCGCGGTGGACTGGCTGCAGGCCGTACCCGACATGATCGCCGAGGCCCTCGACCACGTCGCCGACCGCTACCGCCACGAGAACGCGATCCTCACCAACATCCGCAAGGCCCGCGACGAGTCCGAGGACTCCGAGCAGAAGCGCCGCGCCGCCGAACTGGTCGACATCGTCAAGGACTGCATCCGCAGGCACACGCAGCTGCAGTCCCGGCTTCTGGAGGCCGGACCGCTGTTCCGCGCCGAGCAGGACCGGCAGGCCTTCGCCACGCCCATGACCACCTCGGGGATAGACCTCTACGGGCACCTCGTCGCGCCGCTGCTGCCGCTGCCCGTGGAGCAGGCGCTGCGCGTGACCGACGCCTTCTTCGCGCGCGGCACGGGCCTGCGCACGCCCGTCTCCGTCCGCGTGGGGGACCTCGTCGACATACTGCTGACGCCGCCCACCGAGCGGGAGCACCTCGGCGCCGAGATGCCCGAGCCCGACCTGATCGCCACGCCCGACGACAGCCGGTTCAGCGAGGAGCAGCTGGCGAGCGCTCTGGAGCTGCTCGACCTGCCCGCAGACGCACCCCGTCGGCTGTCCGGGCTGCTCGCCGAGGCACGCCGCCGTGACCCCGAACTGCCGTACCTCGTCGCCCTGCTGGCCGTCCACGCGGCCAGCCCCCCGGTCGGTACCGCCTACCGGCAGGGCGAGGAGAAGCTGCTGTTCGCCGTCGACGACGGCACCGAACTCGACGACCCCGAGTTCGGCGGCGCCGACCTCGTCGTCGGCATGGCCCTGTTGGACGCCGCCGGCATGGCGGCGGACCGGACGGAGGCGGCGTGAACTCTCCGCTCAAGGCGCAGACGAACCACGGGTCGTCTCAGAACAAGGAGCAGCAGCCGTGACCGAGCCCGTCGAGTGGAGCGAGCCGGAGGCCGCCGCCGCACCGGCGCCCAGTGCCGCCGTCACCCCCGCCGACGCCGCCGACGCGGCGCGGCTCGTCGCCTTCGGGCTGCAGCCCAAGCTGCAGCCCGCGCGCGACCAGGAGTACGCCGAACTGCTGCGCCGCTACCGCGAGGACGCGCCCTTCGCGCGGCTCGCGGACGCCGTGGCCGCCGGTCTCGGCCTGGTCGTCCTGGAGGTGTCCCCGCGTGCGGGGATGGCCGTGACCGCCGCCGAGGACTCCGTGTTCGCCGTTCGCATGGGCGACTACGCACGTCGTACGTCGGCCGACGGCACCGACCGTTTCCTGCACGGCCTCGCCCACCTCGCCGTCGCCGCGATGGCGTTCCCCCGCCCCGAGGACCTCGCCGACGACGGGTACATCGGGCGCGTCTCGGTCAACGGCGTCGACGCGTTCGTCCGCCAGGCCTGCCGCAGGCTGGAGGAGCGGGCCGAGGAGACGGGGGAGAACACCGACCCGGCGACGGACGCGCCCGGCCTGGAGGCCGCCTGGCGGATCTGGGCCCGCAGGAGCTCCGCCGGTGCCACCAAGGACGCGCGCAGACTCGCCGGTTCGACGACCGGCATCGTCGGCAAGGCCCTCGCGTTCCTCACCGACTCCGGGTTCCTGCAACGCACCGGCGACGACGCCGGGGGAACGTACCGGACCACCGCCCGCTACCAGCTCCAGGTGCGCGACATGGCGGGCAGTGCCGCCCTCGCCGAGCTGCTGGAGCTGGGCATCGTCCCGGTCACCGACGGCACGGCGACGCTGCTGCCGGCCCAGGACACCGAGGACCTGGAGCTGGTGGCCGACGCCGGGCTCCCGTTCCACTCCTGACCTCCCGAACTGCCTTCACGACTACGAGAGTCCGCCCATGTACGAGCTGTCCCGGGTTCGCCTCTACTCCATCGGACCGGCCGGTGCGCGCTATGCCGACACCGTGCTGGACCTGCGGGGTGTCGGCGAGCCCGTGCCCGACCCCGCGCCCACCCAGGCGGAGTTCTTCGCGGACGAGCCCGTCGGGCCGCCCCGCCGGCCCGCGCCCGCGGGCGTGCTCTTCCTGGAGAACGGCGGCGGCAAGTCGGTCCTGCTCAAGCTGATCTTCTCGGTGATGCTGCCGGGCCACCGCAACACCCTCGGCGGCGCCAGCTCCGGAGTGCTGCGCAAGTTCCTGCTCGCCGACGACTGCGGGCATGTCGCGCTGGAGTGGCAGCACACGCTGACGGGTGAGTGCGTCGTCGTCGGCAAGGTGAGCGAGTGGCGCGGGCGGCAGGTCTCCAACGACCCGCGCAAGTTCGCCGAGGCCTGGTACTCCTTCCGGCCCGGTCCCGGCCTCAGCCTGGACAACCTCCCGGTCGCCGAGTCCACCGCCGTCCGGCCGTCCGTCGAGGGCGCGTCCGGCGCCCAGGGGCGGCGGCGCACCATGAAGGGCTTCCGGGACGCGATCACCGAGGCGGGCAAGGCGTACCCGCACCTCGAAGTGCACTGGGAGGAGATCCACGACCGCTGGATCGAGCACCTCGGCGACCTGGGCCTGGACCCCGAACTCTTCCGCTACCAGCGGGAGATGAACGCCGACGAGGGCGAGGCCGCCGGCCTCTTCGCGGTCAAGAAGGACTCCGACTTCACCGACCTGCTGCTGCGCGCCGTCACCGACACCCGGGACACCGACGGCCTCGCCGACCTGGTCGGAGGCTTCGGCAACAAACTGGGCCGGCGCGCAGAGCTGATCGCCGAACGCGACTTCACGGCCGGCTCCGTGGACCTGCTCGGCAGGATCGTCGAGGCCGCCGAGGCCCGGGGCCGCGCGCGGGACATCCACACGGCCGCCGAGCGGCGCACCCGGACCCTGGCACGGCGCCTGTCCGCGCGCGGCGTCCAGGAGCGCGTCCGTGCCGGAGACCTCGCACAGCGGGTCACGGCCGCCGCGTACGCCGTCACGCACGCCGAGGGCTCCCGCGGGCGCAGCGCCCTCATCGCCGCCGAACTCGCCTTCCGGCACGCCTCGTTGGCGCTGGCCGGAGCCGAGAAGTCCGCCGCCGCGCAGAAGCGGGAACTGGCTGACGCGCGCACGCTGCACTCCGCCTGGCAGGCCGCCGAAGCCGTGCTGCGCCACCGGGCCGCCGCCGACCGCTCCGCGCGGGTGGCCGCCGCGATCCTCGAGGCCGAGCGGGACGCCGCGCCCGCGCTCGCCGCCCGCGCCAGAGCCGCCGTCGACCTGGTCCGCGCCCTGCACCGCGCCGCCGACGGCGCCGAGGCGCTCGCCAACGAGGAGGAGGAGCGCTCCGCCGGGCTCCAGGAGGTCGGTGAGGCCGCCCACCGGGACGCCACCGCCGCCGCCACCGCGGCGCAGCGCGCCCGCAGCGAGGTCGGACACCTGCGCCAGCGCCTGAGCGAGGTAGAGCAGGAGACCGCCGAGGCCGTGCGCGCGGGCTGGCTCGACGACAGCGCCCCGGACGCCGACCCGGCCCGGGCCGCGCTCGCCGCGAGCGACGCCGAGAAGACCGCCGTCGCAGGCTGGGACACCGCGCGCGAGGCATCGAGGCGCGCCGGCGAACACGCCCGCGAGGCCGCGTCCGCCGAGTCCCGTGCCGAACTCACGGCGGCCCGTGCGTCCGACGCCGCGACCGCGGCGGAGCGCGCCTACGACGTGGAGCGGCGCACAGCCGAGGGGCTGGCCGCGGAAGAACGCCTCGCGGAGCTGCTGAGCCTGCCGGGCCCCGTCGGCGCGGGGCGCGGCGCGGTACCGGTGCCCCGGGCGGGCGGGGCACACGACGAGGACGCCGGTGACACGGACCGCACCTCCGGCGAGCCGGACACCGGAAAGGCCCGCGGTGCGCGCCCCACCGCCGAAGGTCCCCTCGCCCCCGAGGAGTTGGACCGCTACGCCGACGAGCTGCGGGAACTGCTCGACGACGGGGTCGCCTCCGCCGAACGCCAGCTCTTCGACCTGCGCACAGCCGCGGCCGACGACGCCCGGATCCTCGGCGCGCTCGGTGACGGCGGGCTGCTGCCGCCGGGCCCCGACGTGCTCGCCACCGTCGAGTACCTCGGCGAGCACGGCATCCCCGCACTGCCCGGCTGGCGCTACCTCGCGCAGGCCGTCGACCCCGCCGATCACGCACGGGTACTGGCCGCGCGGCCCGAGCTGGTCGACGGTGTGATCATCACCGACCCGGACACGCACGCCCGGGCCCGGGAGGCACTCGGCGACGCCGCCCTGCTGCCCCGCTCGGCCGTCGCGGTCGGCACGGCCGCCGCGCTGCTCGCCCCCACTCCGGCCCCCGACGCGGCCGACAGCGGCGTCTTCCTCGTACCGCCGAACCCG
>NZ_JBEXDZ010000221.1:0-12255 GCF_040606085.1 Streptomyces sp. NPDC005485
CCAAGTACGTCCAGTACGAGGGCCATCGTCCGGCACGCCGAGGGCACGCACCGAACACCGCGGGCACCGCACAGGACTTTCAAAACACCCCCTAGTGGGCTACCGCCACCGTGGGTGCGGAGGCGAGCCGGAGGCCGACCTCCACGAGGGCCCAGCCGAGGCGGGTACGGAGTTCGCTCGGACGCCTGGCCTCGGTGGCGAGCCGGTGGGCGTCGGCCTGGGCATGCAGCTCGGCGGCGCGGACATGGTGCAGCTGGAGGTGGGTCTCGGAGTGCATCGGGGTGACCTTTCTCGGTCGTAGGTTCTCAGTTCCGGGTTCTCGGCCCTGAGCGCTGAGTTCTGCGTTCTCAGTCCGTGGTGAACGGGAAGACGTGCGTGTGCAGGCGTACCTGCTCGGCCTCAGGGGTTCCCTCGGCGGGCGCACGGTCGCGGTAGCTCTCGACCAAGTCGTGCATCTTCTGGATGAGTTCAGCCGTGAGGTCGGGCGTCAGCCGTAGCGTCATGTCGCTCATGTCGGTGGCACGGGTCCACTCCGCGGACCAGTCGTCCCGGGTGCCGAGCCACGTCGACAGCTCCCTGGTGTGCGTGGTCGCGATCTCGTGCAGGAACGTGTCCACGGCTCCCCGGACGGCCGGGTCGGAGTCCTTGAGCATGCTGTCGTCGAAGATCAGGCCCTGGGCGGCGGCTTTCCACCAGCGTTCGCGCCCCTTGCCGTGCTCCGGCGCGTCCTCGACGAAGCCGTGCGCGGCGAGCTGCCGGAGGTGATAGCTGGTCGCCCCGCTGGACTCGCCGAGGCGCTCGGCGAGCTGTGACGCGGTGGCCGGTCCGTGCTGACGCAGGGCGCTCAGCAACTGCATCCGCAGCGGGTGGGCGATGCCACGCAACGAGCGGGCGTCGAGCGTGCGGTACTGGCGCGGTTCCTGCTGCTCCGTCATGCGTACAAAGATAGCGTTGCAAAGGACAGGTTGCAACGTGTTCTTTGCAACCAACTCTTTGGAACTCGCCGCCCGTGACGCACCGCCCGTGACGCGCCGCCCGTGACGCGCCGCCCGTGAAGCACCGCCCGTGAAGCAGGGAACCTCACCCCTCCTTCACGAACCCCTCCTTCTTCATCCAGTCCAGCGCCACCTGATGCGGGTCCTGCCCATCCACGTCCACCTTGGCGTTCAGGGTCTGCGCCACAGTGTTGTCGAGCTTCTTGGTGATCGGGTCGAGGACCTCGGCGATCTCCGGATGCTCCTTCAGGGCCTTGGAGTTGATCTCGGGGGCGACGTTGTAGTTGGGGAAGAACTTCTTGTCGTCCTCCATCACCGCCAGGTTCATCGACTTGATGCGCCCGTCGGTGGTGAAGACCTCGCCGTACGTACAACTCCCCTTCTTCACCTGGGTGTAGATGATCCCGGTGTCCATCTGTGTGATGTTCTTGGCGGGCAGGCTCATCCCGTACTTCTTCTCCATGCCCGGCAGCCCGTCCGCGCGGTTGGCGAACTCGCTCTCCACGCACAGCGTGACCGCGCCGGGGTCCGACTTGGCGAGCGCGGCGACGTCGGACAGCGTCTTCGTGCCGTACTTCTTGAACTTGGCCTGGTTCATGGCGAGCGCGTAGGTGTTGTTGAGGCGGGACGGCGGCAGCCAGGTCAGCCCGTTCTTCAGGTCCGCGTCGTGCACCGCCTGCCACTGTTTCTGCGGGTCGGTGATGGGCTCGCTGTTGCCCAGGTACGTGATCCAGGCGGTGCCCGTGTACTCGTACATGCCGTCCGCGTCCCCGTTCTTGACGGCCTCGCGGGCGCCGATGGACCCCTGGATGCCGGTGCGGTCCAGGACGTCGGCGCCGGCCGCCTGGAAGGCGATGCCCATGATCGCGCCGAGGATCAGCTGCTCGGTGAACTCCTTGGACGTGACGGTCAGATGGGCGCCCTTGAGCGGTTCGCCCTTCCCGATCGAGCCGGGCACCACGTCGTCGACCATGGGGGAACCGCTCTGCAGGCCGCAGCCGGAAGCCAGTACGAGTGCCCCCGCGAGGGTGAGGACCAGTGGGCGCCTCATGATCCCGCCTCCAACCCGCGTGGCTTGAGCAGGAGTTCGGCGAGCGAGGCCAGCCAGTCCACCAGCAGGGCGAGGGAGATCGTGAGGATCGAGCCGAGCACCAGCACCGGCATGCGCTGAGTGGTGATCCCGGTGGTGATGAGGACACCGAGTCCGCCCCCGCCGCCGAAGGTGGCGAGGGTCGCCGTGCCGACGCTCAGGACCAGCGCCGTCCGTACGCCCGCCAGGATCAGCGGGACGGCCAGCGGGAGTTCGATCCGCCTGAGGACGCCCAGTGGCGACATGCCGATGCCGCGCGCCGCCTCCAGGAGGGTCGGGTCGTTCGCCTTCAGACCGGCGATCGTGTTGGAGAGGACCGGCAGGACGGCGTAGACGGTGATGCCGATGAGGGCCGCCTTCTGGCCGGTGCCGAGCCAGATCACCAGCAGGGCGAGCAGGCCGATGGCCGGGGTGGCCTGTCCCATGTTGGCGACGGTCATCGCGACCGGGGCCGCCTTCCGGAAGGCCCCCCGGGTGAGCAGGATGCCCAGCGGGATCGCGATGATCAGCACGAAGAACGTGGAGATCGCGGTCAGTTGGATGTGCTGCCGCAGGGCCTTGCTCACCTGGCCGCCCGAGAGCGCGTTCTCGGAGATCGCGTCGAGGTCGGCCTGCGCGAACCACAACCAGGTGGCCAGCAGCACGGCCACGAGGAAGGCGGGCAGGAACGTCAGCTTCTGCCAGGTGATGCGGCGCGCGGGCCCGCCGGACGGGCTCCCGGCCCCGGCCCCGCTCTCACGTTCGCCGTCGACGTCACCGCCGTCCTCGGCGTCGTCACGGAACGCGAGCCCCTTGACCTCGTGCTCGCCCTCGGGCCGCCGGTGCGACGGGGGAGTGCTCATGCCCTCGTCTCCCCGCCGTCGCCTTCCTGCTCCTCGTGGGTCAGCTGGGCGCGCGCCTCCTCCAGATCGTGCTGGTGCTCCATGGCGTCCAGCCGGTCGGCTTCCAGGAGCTCGTGCACGGAGTTCATCAGCGTCTCCATGTCGACGACGCCGGTGTACTCGCCGCGCCGCCCGGTGACCGCGACCCGGCCGGTGTTGTCCGTCAGCACGGCCTCCAGCGCGTCCCGCACCGTGGCGTCCCTGGTCACCGTGTCGTGCACCAGCGTGCCCGCCCTGGCGAGAGAACCCTTGGCGCGCATGAGGTCGCCGCGTCTGAGCCACTTGTAGGGGCGGCCCCGCTTGTCGAGCAGCAGGATCTCGTTCGTGCCGCTGGTGCGGAGCTTGTTGAAGATCTCCTGGAGCGGGTCGTCGACGGTGACCGTCGGATAGTCCGTGATCTCCACATCCCGTACGCGCGTCAGGTTCAGCCGCTTCAGTGCCGCGCCCGCGCCCACGAACCCGGACACGAAGTCGTCGGCCGGGTTGGTGAGGATCGCCTCCGGGGTGTCGAACTGCGCGATGTGCGACCGCTCGCGCAGGACCGCGATCCGGTCGCCCAGCTTGATCGCCTCGTCGAAGTCGTGCGTGACGAACACGATCGTCTTGTGCAGTTCGTGCTGGAGCCGGATCAGTTCGTCCTGGAGGTGGTCACGGGTGATCGGGTCGACCGCGCCGAACGGCTCGTCCATCAGCAGAACGGGCGGATCGGCGGCCAACGCCCGGGCCACGCCCACGCGTTGCTGCTGCCCGCCGGAGAGCTGGCGCGGGTAGCGGCCGTGGAACTCGCCGGGATCCAGCCCGACCAGGTCGAGCATCTCCTCCACCCGCGACCTGATCCGCGACTTCGACCAGCCGACCATCTTCGGTACCAGCGCGATGTTCTGAGCGACCGTCATGTGCGGGAAGAGCCCGGAGGACTGGATCGCGTACCCGACCTTGCGGCGCAGCTTCACCGGGTCCATGTCGGTGACGTCCTCGGCGCCGATCCTGATCCGGCCGCCCGTCGGCTCGATCAGCCGGTTGATCATCTTGAGCGTGGTGGACTTCCCGCACCCCGACGGGCCCACGAAGACGACCAGTTCGCCCGCCCTGATCTCCATGTTGACGTTGTCGACGGCCGGGTCGCCGCTGCCCGGATAGCGCTTGGTGAGATTCTCCAGCTCGATGGTGGCGCCGGTCGTGCCCTCGTCCGCCGGCGCGGGACCGGGAGCGGCTGCGGGCGTGGAAGTCTCAGACACGGATCCCCCTGGGAATGGTCAGCCGTCCGATCAGGACGTACGCGGCGTCGAAGAGCAGCGCCAGGACGATGATCCCGAGCGTGCCCGCGAGCACCTGGTTGAGCGCGTTCTTACTGCCCAGGGAGCCGATCCCGCGGAAGATCTCGTTGCCGAGGCCGGGCCCGGAGGCGTAGGCCGCGATGGCCGCGATGCCCATCAGCATCTGCGTCGAGACCCGGATGCCGGTGAGGATCGGCGGCCAGGCGAGCGGCAGCTCGACCCGGAACAGGCGGGCGATCCGAGACATCCCGATGCCCTTCGCCGCGTCCACCAGCGACGGATCGACCCCGCGCAGGCCGACGATCGCGTTGCGGACGACCGGCAGCAGCCCGTACAGCGTCAGCGCGATGACCGTGGGCGGCACGCCCAGGCCCACGATCGGGATCAGCAGACCGATCATGGCGAGCGAGGGGATGGTCAGGATCGTGGACGTGGTCAGCGTGGCCAGGTTGCCGGCCCACTCGCTGCGATAGGTGACAACGCCGAGCAGCACGCCGATCACGGTCGCGATCACCATGCACTGGAAGACGGCACTGGCGTGCTGGAAGGCGTCGGTGAGCAGCTGCTGGTGGCGGTTTCCGAGATACTCCCAGAAGCTCACGCGCACTCACCTCGGACGACTAGGTCGGCTGCTCCGCTGCTCGGTTTCCGTCAGTCGCGGTCCTGCGACGCCTGCTCCACCAGCGGGATGATCCGCAGCGGAACGGGGTTCTCCATGACGATCGCCGTGGCGGCCCGGACAATGCCATCAAAACCGACAACGCGGTCGATCACCCGCTGAAGATCCGCGTTCGAGCGGGCGACGAGACGGCACAGCATGTCCCCGCTGCCGGTGGTGGTGTGCAGCTCCAGGACCTCCGGCACACTCGCCAAGTGCGCCCGTACGTCCGGGCCTTGGCCCTGCCGGATCTGCAGGGTCGCGAACGCCGTGACGGGGTAGCCGAGCGCCGCCGGATCCACCTGCGGGCCGAATCCGCGGATGACGCCATTCGACTGAAGCCGGTCCAGCCTGGCCTGCACGGTGCCGCGCGCGACCCCGAGCCGACGGGACATCTCCAGCACGCCGATGCGCGGCTCCTCGGCCAGCAGCACGATGAGCCGGCCGTCCAGAGCGTCGATCGCCATACGAGTCCTCCGGTAATGCCCTTGGTGTGTGTTCCGTACGCCTTCGAGATGGTCATCATGTACAGAAAGCCCGGCGATACGGGCTGATGACTGAGCGGATTGTCCATCCAATACGCAAACTATTGCGCACCTTGTGGATCGGAGAGAGCCTGCGGCCATGACTCAGACAACCCACCACACCCCCGACACCGCACGGCAGGCAGACCCCTTCCCGGTCAAGGGAATGGACGCGGTCGTCTTCGCAGTGGGCAACGCCAAGCAGGCGGCGCACTACTACTCCACCGCTTTCGGCATGCAGCTGGTCGCCTACTCCGGACCGGAGAACGGCAGCCGCGAGACCGCCTCGTACGTGCTCACCAACGGCTCCGCCCGCTTCGTGTTCACGTCGGTCATCAAGCCCGCCACCCCCTGGGGCACCTTCCTCACCGAGCACGTCGCCGAGCACGGTGACGGCGTCGTCGACCTCGCCATCGAGGTCCCGGACGCGCGCGCCGCCCACGCCTACGCCGTCGAGCACGGCGCCCGCTCGCTCGCCGAGCCGTACGAGGTCAAGGACGAGCACGGCACGGTCGTCCTCGCGGCGATCGCGACGTACGGCAGCACCCGTCACACGCTCGTCGAGCGCACCGGCTACGACGGCCCCTACCTCCCCGGCTACGCCGCCGCCGACCCGATCGTCGCGCCCCCCGCCCACCGCACCTTCCAGGCCATCGACCACTGCGTCGGCAACGTCGAACTCGGCCACATGAACGAGTGGGTCGGCTTCTACAACAAGGTCATGGGCTTCACGAACATGAAGGAGTTCGTGGGCGACGACATCGCGACCGAGTACTCCGCGCTGATGTCGAAGGTCGTCGCCGACGGCACGCTCAAGGTCAAGTTCCCGATCAACGAGCCCGCCATCGCCAAGAAGAAATCCCAGATCGACGAGTACCTGGAGTTCTACGGCGGCGCGGGCGTCCAGCACATCGCGCTCAACTCGGGCGACATCGTCGAGACGGTCCGCACCATGCGCGCCGCCGGGGTCCAGTTCCTCAACACCCCGGACTCGTACTACGACACCCTCGGCGAGTGGGTCGGCGACACCCGCGTCCCGGTCGACACGCTCCGGGAACTGAAGATCCTCGCGGACCGCGACGAGGACGGCTACCTGCTGCAGATCTTCACCAAGCCGGTCCAGGACCGTCCGACCGTCTTCTTCGAGATCATCGAGCGGCACGGGTCGATGGGCTTCGGCAAGGGCAACTTCAAGGCCCTGTTCGAGGCGATCGAGCGGGAGCAGGAGAAGCGCGGAAACCTGTGAGTTCGGCAAAAACGTAGCGGTTGTTGATCACTTAACTTGCAACCGGCGAACGTGAGTTGACACTCTCAAGTCCTGTGGGTGCCGAAGGGGCGCCCACAGGACTCGGGGGGACACAGTGACCGCTCCGATCAACCTCGCCGTACCGTCCGCCCGCTGGCTGCGCCAGAAGGGCACGCTCAAGGAGCCGACGGTGCTCCAGTCGTTCGCCTTCGACGAGCCGAACGGGCATCTGTACGTCCTCCAGGTCACCGCCACCGGGCGCCCGACCGGTGACCTGTGCCTGAACAAGCTCGACCACCAGGGCAACCGGCTGGGCCACATGTACCTGAAGGGCTTCGGCCACGGCGTCAGCATGGGCGTGCAGCGCGACGCCTCCGACGGCAGCACCTGGATCTGGACCGAGGCCGACGCCCACAACGGCTACGGCCGGGGCGTCACCCGCTTCCACTTCGCGAACGGGGCCGTCCGCACCGGCGCCGACGTCAGGATCCGCCACCCCATAGCGGGCTCCGTCAACAACCAGCCCTCGGTCTGCACGACCTCCCGCCGGATCGCCGTCCGCTACCGCAACGCGGCCGACGAGCCCCGCTACCGCGTCTGGAACCTCGACGCCTTCGTCGCCCGCGACTACAGCGACCCCCTCACGGACTTCGCCCAGACCGGCGCCCACCCCGACCCGAGGATCCCCTTCCAGGGCTACGCCCTGTACCGCGACTGCGTCTACCAGCTGGCGGGCACGGCGTACGACCCGAAGACCAACCCGGCCGCCCGGCGGGGCAACGCCCATGTGTCGAGCCTCGACATCCACACCGGGGAACTCCTCCAGCAGGAGCGCACCGAGGCCGGCTACACGCTCGTGGGCCGCGAACCGGAGGGCCTCGCCGTGCGCCCCGGGCCCGACCCCCGCGTGTACATCGGCCTCGCCTCGGGCCTCGTGGGAGCCCGCCGCTTCTCGATCTACTACAAGCAGGACAAGGCCTCCTAGCCCGAAGGGCCGGCGAAGGGCCCTGCGCTCAGCGCGAAGCCCCGCGCTCCGGGCCGTTCGGCCTCTGCGGGCCGTCCGAGGAGCCCGGACGGGTCTCCGGCTCCGCCGGTCCCTCCGCGGCAGGCTCGCCCAGGGACACCAGGGCCGCCTTGGCGAGAGGCACGAACAGCGGGGAGAAGTACGGATTGATGCGCAGCGCCTCCGCCAGATGGCGCCGGGCGGGCCCGGCCCGGTCGAGGTCACGCTCGATCTGCCCCCGGTGATACGCGTACAAGGCGCTGCGCACACCGCCCCCGTGCTCCTTGTCCATCGCCCGCTCGGCGAACCCGAGCGCCTCCTCGTCCTCCCCGGCCCGGTGCAACGCCCACCCCAGCGCGTCCGCGACAGCGATCCCCGGCCGGCGCTGCCACTCGGCACGCAGCAGCCGCACCGCGGCCGCCGGATCACCGTGATCGGCCTCGAACAACCCGAGGAGCAGGTCGCCGTTCACACCCGCGGCCGCCGCCGCCCGTACCCGCGCCCGCAGCACGTCGTACTGCGCACGCGCGGCCCCGCCGAGCCCCGACGCCTCGTACAGCTCGCCCAGTTCGAGGGTGTACCGCGGCTCGGGCCGCCCGGCGAGGGCGCGCTGATAGGCGTGCAGGGCCTGCGGCGTACGGCCGAGTGCCGCGAGCGCGCGGCCCTGTCCGGCAAGCGCCCCCTGTTCGCCGGGATCGGTGCGCAGCGCGGCCTCGTAGTGCCGCAGCGACTCCTCGGCGTCCCCGCGCTCCCAGGCGAGCTGCCCGGCCTGCTCCAGACAGGCCGCCTGTTCGGCGGGGGTGCGCGCGAGGGCCGTCGCGTCGGCGAGCGCGGCGGCCGCGTCCTCGCGCCAGCCGCGGTCCCGGTACACCCCCGCGGCCCGCGCCATCACGGTGGGCCCGGTGCGCAGGTCGAGCAGCTTGTCGAGCGCCCGGCGGGTGGCCCGGTAGTCGCCGAGCCCGGTGTAGGAGTCGATCAGCAGGGGATACGTCGTCCACCGCTTCGGTGCCGCCTGAGCCGCCGCCCCGGCCCACTTCAGCCCGGCCACGAAGTCGCCCCGCGCGTTGGCGAGCGCGGCGAGCCCGTCGAGCGCCGCCACGTTCCCCTTCGGCCGCACCCGCAGTGACGTACGCAGCGCCTTCTCGGCCTTCGGGTAGTACACGGGCGCCGCGGTCCGCCGCGCCCGCTCCACGTACGCCGTACCGAGCACCGCCCACGACTGCTCGTCGCGCGGATGCGCCCGCAGCTGGGCCTCACGGTCGCGGATGAGCACCGCCAGGTCGGGCAGCGCGGCGGGCGCCCCGGCCCCGACGGCCGTCATGGCCCGCGCCACCGGACCCGGCGCGGGCGGCACCGTCCTGTGCCGCTCGGAGGGCAGCAGCACCAGCACCCCGCCGAGGACGACGCACCCGGCGACCACCCCGATCAGCGCACGCTTCACGAAGGGGCCCGGGCGCGCCCCCGGACGCAGCGCCTCGGCCCCGATGCCGGTCTGCGTGCCGGTCTGCGTGGCGGTCTGCGTGGCGGTCTCCATGGCGGTGTCCGGGCCGGTCTCCATGCCGATCTTCATGGCGATCACTGTGCGTCAATACGAAGACCACATCCCGGCATACGAAGGGTGCCGCGGACGGGGTTCACACCGATGGCCCCGGGTGCGACGCTGTGATCATGAGCCGTATAGAAGCCCCGCGCGACGAAGCGACCGGCAACCTCGTCGACCGTCTCCTCGCGGGCCTGCCGGCCGAGGCGGTCCTCACCGACCCGGACGTCACGGCCTCCTACGCCAACGACATGGCGAGCTTCTGCGCGGCGGGCACCCCCGCCGTGGTGGTCCTGCCGCGCACCGTCGAGCAGGTCCAGCACGTCATGCGTATCGCGACCGAGCTGCGCGTGCCCGTCGTCCCGCAGGGCGCCCGCACCGGCCTGTCGGGCGCCGCCAACGCCTCCGACGGCTGCATCGTGCTCTCACTCACGAAAATGGACCGCATCCTGGAGATCAGCCAGGTCGACCGCATCGCCGTCGTCGAACCCGGCGTCGTCAACGCCACGCTCTCCCGCGCGGTGGGCGAAGTCGGCCTGTACTACCCGCCGGACCCCTCCAGCTGGGAGATGTGCACGATCGGCGGCAACATCGGCACGGCCTCCGGCGGCCTGTGCTGCGTGAAGTACGGCGTGACGGCCGAGTACGTCCTCGGACTGGACGTCGTCCTCGCCGACGGGCGGCTGATGTCGACCGGGCGCCGCACGGCGAAGGGCGTCGCCGGATACGACCTCACGCGGCTCTTCGTCGGGTCGGAGGGCTCGCTCGGCATCGTCGTGGGGGCGACCCTCGCGCTGAAGCCGCAGCCTCCCCAACAGCTGGTGCTGGCCGCCGAGTTCGGGTCGGCGGGCGCCGCGTGCGACGCCGTGTGCCGGATCATGGAGGGCGGGCACGTGCCGTCCCTGCTCGAACTCATGGACCGTACGACCGTCAAGGCCGTCAACGACCTGGCGCACATGGGCCTGCCGGAGTCGACGGAGGCCCTGCTGCTCGCCGCCTTCGACACCCACGACCCGGCGGCCGACCTCGCCGCCGTCGGCGCGCTGTGCGAGGCCGCGGGCGCGACCCAGGTCGTACCCGCCGATGACGCGGCGGAGTCCGAACTCCTGCTCCAGGCAAGGCGGTTGGCGCTGACGGCGCTCGAAGCGGTCAAGGGCACCACGATGATCGACGACGTGTGCGTGCCGCGGTCGCGGCTCGGCGAGATGCTCGAAGGCATCGACCGCATCGCCGACAAGTACGCCCTCACCATCGGGGTGTGCGCCCACGCGGGCGACGGCAACACCCACCCCACCGTCTGCTTCGACGCCGCCGACCCCGACGAGTCCCGGCGCGCCCGCGAGTCCTTCGACGAGATCATGGCCCTCGGCCTGGAACTCGGCGGCACGATCACCGGCGAGCACGGTGTGGGCGTTCTGAAGAAGGAGTGGCTGGCACGCGAGATCGGCCCGGTGGGCGTGGAGATGCAGCGGGCGATCAAGACGGCGTTCGACCCGCTGGGCCTGCTCAACCCGGGCAAGCTCTTCTGACAGTCGTACGTACGTGATCACTCCCCGTCCTTCGACTCGTCGGACGGCCACGGGTCGCGCAGCCACAGGTCGTCGGCCGGGGTCGGCGTGAGCAGCTCGGCGAGGCCGTCGTCGATGCCGAGCTGCTCGGCCTCAGAGCCCGGGGGGACCACCCGAAGCGTCCGCTCCAGCCACGCGGACACCTGCGCCGCGGGCGCCTCCAGCAGGGCGTCCCCGTCCGGCGAACTCAGCGCCATCAGGACCACACTCCGCCCCGCCACCTTGGTCGGCCACACCCGCACGTCCCCGTGCCCGCACGGCCGGAACACCCCCTCCACGAGCAGCTCGCGGGCGAAGGTCCAGTTGACGGGGTGATCGGTGCCGATGTGAAAGGAGATGTGGACGGCGTACGGATCGTCGGACCGGTAACCGAGCCGGGCCGGTACCGGGATGCTGCGCTCCGGCGACAGGACCAGTTTGAGCTCCAGCTCGCGTTCCACCACTGTGTGCATGACGTACGTTTCCTCTCTCGTTCCGGGCCTCGGAGCGGGCCCGTGCGAGTGAAGAGCGCCTTGCCCCCGGAACCATTACGCGGGTTCGGAGAATTTGTTTTCCGCACCGTCCGGCGCGGCTGCCCCAAGTGCCCCCGAGCGCGGCGGAACCGTGCTCGAAAGGAGTGGGTGCGGCGGGAGGGGCGGTGGCGTGTGCCGGGGTCTGATAGATGTGGAGGCCGCAAAAAACCCCCGAGCAGATACGGGACGACGGACATGAGCGCCCCAACCCCGGCCCCCGGTGACGACAGGCCCCGCGAAGGCTACTACCCGGATCCCTCCATTCCTGGATATGTCCGGTACTGGAACGGTGCCGCCTGGGTACCGGGCACGAGCCGCCCCGCGCCCTCCGACGGCGAACCGCTCGCGCCGCCGCCCGGCACGCGCCCCGCGCCCGCGCCCGCCGCGGCGGAGGAGACGGGCCCGCACTTCTTCGACGAGGACCCGCAGCCCCAGCTCGACGCGCCCCGGGTGAGCCCGGCCGAGGCGCAGCACGGGAGCCGGCCCGAGCCCGCGACCGCGTGGGGCGCCGACCGCTCCCGGCAGTCCGGCTTCGGCGGCGAGCAGGACCGCCGGGTGTCGTGGGGCGCACCGCAGGGCGCCGACCCGCGGGTGCCGAGCGCGGCCCGGCCGTCCGACGCGGTCGTGCAGCCCGACGGCCAGTCCTCGCGCACGGACGGCACGGCGACGATCCCCCCGGCGGACTCGGCCCCCGGCGGCGGCACCGTGGTGTTCCGCCGCCCGAAGGGCCCCGTGCGCCCCACGGACGCCGAAGACGAGAGCGCGGATCCGGGCGGCTCCGCGGGCACCCCGGGCCCCCGCAACCCCGTCGCTTCCGAGGGCACCATGCAATTTCGTGCGCTCTCCCCGCGCGCGGGGAAGCAGGGCGGGGCGCAGACCGGGAGCACGGCTTCGGCGGGCGGTGGCTTCGGCGCCGGCCAGGCGGCCCAGGCGGCAGCCGCGGCGGCGCAGGCCGCCCAGG
>NZ_JBEXDZ010000222.1:0-12189 GCF_040606085.1 Streptomyces sp. NPDC005485
AGGCACCGTGATTTGGGTACGGTGCCTGCGGTTTCGTGCACTATGCCGCCCAACCCCCGGAGGGACTACGCGGACTTGCGGCTGTCTCGCGGATGCACCGCGATGTTCATCGCGCCGGAGCGGAGAACCGCCAGACGCTCTTCGAGGACCTCTTCGAGCTCCTCGCGAGTGCGCCGCTCCATCAGCATGTCCCAATGCGTACGCGCGGGCTTGGCCTTCTTTTCCTCAGGGCCGTCGCCATCCACGAGGAGTGCCTGGGCCCCGCAGACCTTGCACTCCCACTCCGGCGGAATTTCGGCCTCCACCGAGAAGGGCATCTCAAACCGGTGCCCCTTCTCGCATGCGTACTCCACGGCCTGGCGCGGAGCCAGGTCGATGCCGCGGTCCGTCTCATAGCTGGTCACTACGAGGCGTGTGCCGCGAAGAGCTCGCTCACTCATGAATCGTGCCTCCCGGGCTTGTCGCCCACAGGACAGGTGTCGCTGTCGTCGTCATCCGGTCAACGTCCGGTCGGCGGTAAAGATTCCCGTTCCGGGCCATGCGTCGCCGTCGTAGCCGCCCCTTGTTGTACCCACCTGCGCCCGGTTTGTCACATCTGACAGTAGATGTCACCCAGCGTTTCGTCTTCTTTGACGCGCAGTAACGGTACGCCTGGCAGGCCAAACGCGTACACTACCGGCCTTTGGCCTCGCGCGCTAAATCCTGTCCGGTACGGGATTGCCCGCGTCGCGCACCGCCTGCTCCACCGGGACCCTCGCGAGCAGCGCGAATCCGATGACGAAGAAGGCCACGAGCGAGATGATCGCGTCCCGATAACTCCCGGTCAGCTGGTAGGTCAGACCGAACAGCAGCGGCCCCAGCCAGCTCATGCCGCGGTCGCTCATCTCGTACGCGGAGAAGTACTCGGCTTCCTTGCCGGGCGGCACGAGATGCGAGAAAAGGGAGCGCGACAGGGCCTGGCTGCCGCCGAGGACCAGACCGATCCCGGAGGCGAGCACGAAGAACCAGACGGGCGCGCCCGCCGGCAGGAAGTACCCGGCGGCGAGAGTCACCGTCCAGGCGGCCAGTGAGCCGAGAATCGTGCGTTTCGCCCCGTAGGTGCGGGCCAGCCGTCCCATGCCGAGGGCTCCCGCCACCGCGAGCACCTGCACCAGCAGCACGGCGGTGATCAGGGTGGACTGGCTGAGACCGAGCTCCTCCGAGCCGTACACCGACGCCTGGGAGATCACCGTCTGGATGCCGTCGTTGTAGACGAGGTAGGCGAGCAGGAAGGCGAGGGTGAGGGGCTTGCCGCGCATGTCCCGCACGGTGTCGGCCAGTTGCCGCCAGCCGTGTACGGCCGGCGCCGCCGCGGTGGCCCGGGCCGGCCGGCGGTCGCGCAGCCGCTTGAGCGGGACGAGGGTGAAGGCGCCCCACCAGACGCCCGCCGAGGCCAGACAGATGCGCACGGCCGTCGACTCGGAGACACCGAAGGTGTCGTGGGCCGTGAAAAGGACAAGGTTCGCGACCAGAACCAGGGATCCGGCCGCGTACCCGAAGGCCCAGCCCCGGGAGGAGACCGCGTCGCGCTCCTGCGGCGGGGCGATCTGCGGCAGGTAGGAGTTGTAGATCACCATCGACACGGCCACCGACGCGTTCGCCACGATCAGCAGCAGTCCGCCGAGCAGATAGCGGTCGCCGTCCAGGAAGAACATGCCGGTCGTCGCCGCGGCGCCCAGGTAGGCCGCCGCCGCGAGGAGCGGCTTCTTGCGGCCCGTGCGGTCGGCGGCCGCGCCCGCGATCGGCATCACGAAGATCGACAGGATGACGGACGCGGAGACCGAGTACGCGAAGAAGGCCCCCGCGCTGACCGGGACGCCCAGGGGATGCACGAAGCCGTCCGCGTCGGCCGCCGACTTGGCGACCGAGGTCAGATAAGGGCCCAGGAACACGGTGAGCACGCTCGTCGAGTAGACGGAGCAGGCCCAGTCGTACACGTACCAGCCGTGTTGTTCGCGCCGTCGCTCGGCGGCCTCGTCGGCAGCCTCCGCCCGCACGGTGTCGGTGCCCACCCGTGCCCTCGCTTCCCCGTGAACGGACCGCGCGAGGGGCCTTTCGAGGGGTCCTGCAGGGACTCAGGCCCAGGTGCCCCGGTCCTCCAGGACCTTGCGCAGCGTGTCGATGTGATCGGTCATGATGCCATCGACTCCCAGGTCGAGGAGGCGGTGCATGCGTTGCGGTTCGTTCACGGTCCACACGTGCACCTTCAGCCCACGCGCGTGGGCGGCGCGTACGAAGCGGTGATCGACCACGGGGATCCCCGACTGGGACTCGGGCACCTGGGCGGCGACCGCCGACCGGCGCAGCGCAGCCGGGATGCCGTACGAGAGCAGGCGCAGGCCCAGGACGCCCCGGGTGCCGTAGGACGTGGCCAGGCGGGGACCGGCCAGCTGCTGGGCGCGGGCCACCCGCGGCTCGGAGAACGAGCCGACGCATACGCGGTCCCAGGCGCTGGTGCGGTCGAGCAGGTCCAGCAGGGGGCGCAGGGCGGGCTCGGCCTTGACGTCGACGTTCCAGCGCGCCTGCGGGAAGGTCTCCAGGAGTTCCTCGAAGAGGGGGACCGGTTCCTTGCCCGCCACGCGCGCGTGGCTCACGTCCTGCCACGGAAGGTCCGCGATCCGGCCCGCCCCGTCCGTCATCCGGTCCAGGGTCGAGTCGTGGAAGGCGACGAGCCGGCCGTCCGCCGTGGCGTGCACGTCCGTCTCCAGATACCGGTAGCCCATCTCCACCGCGCGCCGGAACTGGGCCACGGTGTTCTCCAGACCGTCCGCGGCCCCGCCCCGGTGGGCGAAGGCGATCGGTCCCGGGTGGTCGAGGTAGGGGTGGCGTATCGGCGTGGTCACGGACGCAGTATCGCCCTCTCCGGTTGACCCGTGGCAACGACCGTGCTTCCGCCCGATGCCGACGGGACGGCGAACACGCGCAGGAACACCTGGGCCAGCGGGCCGATGGACAGCGCGTACAGGACGGTGCCGATGCCGATGGTGCCGCCGAGCGCGAAGCCCGTGACGACGACCGCCACCTCGATCCCCGTCCTCATCAGCCGGATCGAGCGGCCGGTACGGCGGTGCAGTCCCGTCATGAGGCCGTCGCGCGGGCCCGGGCCGAAGGTCGCGGAGATGTACAGGCCGGTGGCCACACCGTTCAGGACGATGCCGGCGACGAGCAGCGGGACCCGGATCGCCAGGCCGTGGGCGTCGGGGGCCAGCGCAAGGGTGCCGTCCATGGCGATGCCCACGACGAACACGTTGGAGACCGTGCCGAGGCCCGGGCGCTGGCGCAGCGGGATCCACAGGAGCAGCACCGCCGCGCCCACGATGATCGACACCACACCGATCGTCAGGCCGGTGAGCTTCGCCAGGCCCTGGTGGAGCACGTTCCATGGCTCCAGGCCGAGGCCGGACTTCACGAGGAGCGCGGAACTCGCGCCGTACAGCGCCAGGCCGAAGTACAGCTGGATCAGCCGTCTCGCGAGACGGCTCTGCGTGGACAAGAAGTGCCCCCTGTGGTGGTAGTGGCCTGACACATGACACTCTGTGGCTTGGAAAGAGAAGCCATCCATGGCCAATTCGGGGAAGGTGGACTGGTAGACATGGCGCAGTGGACTTCGGCGGTGGGGGCGGCGCAGCTCGCCCGGCTGCTCAACTCCCAGCAGGAGCGGCCCGCCGGTCCCGGCACGCGCCGCCCGCCTGCCTACCGCGCGCTCGCCGACGGGATCCGGCTGCTCGTCCTGGAGGGCCGGGTGCCGGTCGCCGCCCGGCTGCCCGCCGAGCGGGAACTCGCGCTGTCGTTGTCCGTCAGCCGTACGACGGTCGCTGCCGCCTACGAGGCGCTGCGCGCCGAAGGCTTCTTGGAATCCCGTCGGGGCGCGGGCAGTTGGACCGCCGTGCCCGCCGGGAACCCGCTGCCCGCACGTGGCCTGGAACCGCTTCCGCCCGAGGCCCTCGGGTCCATGATCGACCTCGGCTGCGCGGCGCTCCCCGCGCCCGAGCCATGGCTCACCCGCGCCGTGCAGGGCGCCCTGGAGGAGCTGCCGCCGTACGCGCACACGCACGGCGACTACCCGGCCGGACTGCCCGCGCTGCGCGCCACGCTCGCCGACCGGTACACCGCGCGGGGCATTCCGACGATGCCCGAGCAGATCATGGTGACGACCGGGGCGATGGGCGCGATCGACGCGATCTGCCATCTCTTCGCCGGGCGCGGCGAACGGATCGCCGTCGAGTCGCCCTCCTACGCCAACATCCTGCAGCTGATGCGAGAGGCCGGGGCCAGGCTGGTGCCCGTCGCCATGGCCGAGGGGCTCGCCGGCTGGGACATGGACCGCTGGCGGCAGGTCCTTCGGGACGCGGCGCCGCGGCTCGCGTACGTCGTCGCGGACTTCCACAACCCCACCGGGGCGCTCGCCGACGAGGACCAGCGGCGGCGGCTTGTCGACGCGGCGCGGTCCGCGGGCACCGTCCTCGTCGTCGACGAGACGATGAGCGAGCTTCATTTGGACGAGGGCCTTGGGATGCCGCGTCCCGTGTGCGGCTTCGACCCCGCCGGGTCGACGGTGATCACCGTGGGCTCCGCCAGCAAGGCGTTCTGGGCCGGGATGCGGATCGGGTGGGTGCGGGCGGCTCCGGACGTCATCCGGAGTCTCGTCGCGGCGCGGGCATACGCCGACCTCGGGACGCCGGTGCTGGAGCAACTGGGCGTGAACTGGCTGCTCAGCACCGGGGGCTGGGAGCAGGCCGTGGACATTCGGCGGGGGCAGGCCAGGGAGAACCGGGACGCACTCGTCGCCGCCGTACGGCGCGAGCTGCCGGAGTGGGAGTTCGACGTGCCGCGGGGCGGGCTGACCCTGTGGGTGCGGACCGGGGGGCTCTCGGGGTCGCGGCTGGCCGAGGTGGGGGAGCGGGTGGGGGTGCGGGTGCCGTCGGGTCCCCGCTTCGGCGTGGACGGCGCCTTCGAGGGGTATGTGCGGTTGCCGTTCACCGTGGGGGGTGCGGTCGCCGAGGAGGCGGCGGTGCGGCTTGCTGCTGCGGCGCGGTTGGTCGAGGCCGGGGTCAGTGGGGGTACTGAGGCGCCTCGGACGTTTGTGGCGTGATCTGGCGGGGCGCCCTTCGCGGGGCGCCTGCGGGTGACTTGTGGGTCGGGGCCGTGCCGGTGCATCCGCCCGTCGCGTACGCGGTCACTTCTGTTTGCCGGGATGGCTGGAGTTGGATGTGACCGCGTACGCGACGGGCATGTGATGTACCGGCACGGCCCCTTCCGTGCGTGGGCGGCTGCGGGTGTGTGGGGGTGGCAGTCGCCTTCAGCGCCGGCGTCGGTGGGCGGCTGCGGGTGTGTGGGGGGTGGCAGTCGCGTTCAGTGCCGGTGGGCGGCTGCGGGTTGCGGGGGTCTGCGTCTCGGATGTTGGGGTGGGGTTCGGGGGATGCGGGGGCGGGGCTAGCGTGGGGGCATGACCACTGCTCCTGTCTCCCTCGACCGTGCCCGTAGCGACTATGCGGCGCTTGTCGGACGCGGCCTCTCCCTGGACATCACCCGTGGCAAGCCGTCTCCGCGGCAGCTGGACCTCGCCAATGAGCTGCTTGCTCTGCCCGGTGGTGACGTCCACACGGCCGAGGACGGCACCGATGTGCGCAACTACGGGGGGCTGAAGGGGCTGCTCGAGCTGCGGCGGATCTTGGCCGGGCCGTTGCAGGTGCCGGTCGAGCAGCTGCTGGCCGCCGGGAACTCGAGCCTGGAGCTGATGCACGACGTCGTCGTACAGGCCCTGCTGAGCCGGGTTCCCGGGAGTGAGCGGCGCTGGGCCGACGAGCCGCGTGTCGCGTTCCTGTGCCCGGTGCCGGGGTACGACCGGCACTTCGCCCTGACCGACCGCTTCGGGATCGAGATGATCCAGGTGCCGATGACCGACGACGGTCCGGACATGGACGTCGTCGAGCGGCTCGTCGCCGAGGACGCCGGGATCAAGGGCATCTGGTGCGTGCCGAAGTACAGCAACCCGAGCGGCGTCACCTACAGCGACGAGACCGTGCGGCGACTGGCCTCCATGACCGCCGCGGCCGGTGACTTCCGGGTCTTCTGGGACAACGCCTACGCCGTGCACCACCTGACCGAGGAGGAGACGCCGCTCGCCGACTTCCTCGCCCTCTGCGCCGAGCACGGCAACCCGGACCGGGCGCTCGTCTTCGGTTCGACTTCGAAGATCACCCTCGCGGGCAGCGGTGTGAGCTTCCTCGGGGCTTCCGAGGCGAACATCGCCTGGTGGCTCGGTGTGGTCGCCAAGCGGACCATCGGGCCGGACAAGGTCAACCAGCTGCGGCACGCCTTCTTCCTCAAGGACGAGGACGGTGTGCGTGCGCACATGCGGCGGCACGCCGGGATCATCGCGCCCAAGTTCGCCGCGGTGGAGCGGATCCTCGCGGAGGAACTCGGTGACTCGGGGCTCGCTTCTTGGACCGAGCCGATCGGCGGCTACTTCATCTCGCTGACCGTGCCCGAGGGGACCGCCAAGGAAGTGGTGCGGCTGGCCAAGGAGGCCGGGATCGCGCTCACCCCGGCCGGGGCCACCCACCCGCGAGGTGAGGATCCGGCCGACGCGATCATCCGGATCGCCCCGACCTATCCGGACCTCGCCGAGGTCGAGGAGGCCATCCGCGGTCTGGCCGTGTGCGTTCGACTGGCCGCCGCGCAGCGGGCCTGATCAGCTCTCGACGATCGCCGCTTCCGCCGGTACCGGCTGCGCTTCCGCCGATACCGGCTGTGCGTCCGCGGGTACCGGCTGCGCGTCCGCCGGAGTCGTGCGGCCCGGGAGCAGGTCGAGGACCGCGCGGCGGTGGGTATCGCTCGTCGCGTCGTCGTACGGGTCGGGGGTGGCCGGGACCTGGAGGCGCAGCACCGGGCCCGTGCCCAGGCGGGCGTAGCCCCGGCCGGGCGGCACGTCCTTGACGGGGGTCGTGTGCGGCGGGGCGCCGAGGACCGCTTCGAGCCGGTCCGGGGACGCCGGGCCCAGGACGACCCGGGCGCGCGTGTGCTGCCGTACGGCGTCGCTGAGGGTGTCAAGGGTGTCGAAGTGCTCGGCCACCACGACCGTGACGTTCGCCGCGCGGCCGTGGCGCAGCGGGACCTGGAGGAGGGTCTGCGGGTCCGGGTGGCCGTCGGCGGCGGCGACGTGGCCGAGGACGCTCGGGCGGTCCAGCAGGATCCACAGAGGGCGCTTGGTGTCGTCCGGCGCCGGGTGGCCCGCCTGGCGGGCGCGGTTCGCGGCGATCAGGCGGCGTTCGGTCTCGTGGGCGGCCCACTCCAGGCTCGCGAGCGCCCCGGCGAGGCCGCACTCGACGGCCAGCACGCCGTCACGGCCGGTCAGACACGCGTACTCGCCGGTGCCGCCGCCCTCGACGATCAGGACGTCGCCGTGGCGCAGGGCCTGGAGCGCGAGGGAGCGCAGCAGAGTGCTCGTGCCGCTGCCCGGCTCGCCGGCGACCAGCAGATGGGGCTCCGTGGAACGGACGCCCGTGCGCCATACGACCGGCGGGACGTCGCGCTGCTCCTCCCCGTGGGTGAGGGGGAGCGTGCGCTGGACGCCGGTCGGGTCGGTGAAGCCGAGGACCGTCTCGCCCGGCACCGTGACGAAGCGCTGGGCGGCGATGTCGGTGGGCAGCGGCGCGAGGACGGTGACCGCGAGCTGGTTGCCCTCCTCGTCCCACTCGAAGTGGTACTCGCGGCCGCGGCCCGACTTGGCGTGCAGCAGCTGCTCGATGCGGGCGCGGCAGTCCGTCTCGCCGTCCGCGAAGTAGGCCGGGTAGTGGATGAGGAGGCGGGACACGCGCCCGGTGTCGTCGAAGTCGTAGGCCGGGAAGGCCTTCTCCCAGTCCCCGCCGTGGGCGTAGAGCGGGGCCGGGTCCTCCGCGGCCGAGAAGTACGGGACCAGGGCTTCGTAGAGCGACCTCAGGCGTTGGACCTGTGATTCGTCGGGGCCCTCGGGCTCGGGATCGGTGCGGTCACGGCCCGTCCAGGCTGCCGCCGCCATCAGGGTGATGGCGGCGAGCAGCGGTCCGTACGGCACCAGGGCCACGACCAGGATCACCGAGGCCACCAGGAACAGCAGCGGCCCGCGCCGGTCCTTGGGAGTGGCGGCCCATCTGCGCCGTCCGGCGGTTGCCAGCCGGCGCAGACCACGAGTGATCGTGATCAGTGGATGGAGGACGTCGGTGGCGCTGTCGGCTGCCGTCCGGGCCAGCTCCCTGCTTCGGGCGATCTGGGCGGTGCCGTTGCTCAGGATGCGGGGGAGGGGGCGCCGGGCCACTGCTGTCTCCTGAAGGTGCGTACGAGCTGGACGAACGTCAGAACTTGATCCCGCCGAGGAGGCTCGCGAGGCTCGCCCCGCCGGCCGTGATGCTCGGGGCGATGGCGGTGCCCGCGAGATAGAAGCCGAAGAGTGCGCACACCATGGCGTGCGAGGCCTTGAGGCCGTCCTTGCGGAAGAAGAGGAAGACGATGATGCCGAGCAGGACGACGCCTGAGATGGACAGGATCATTTGAGCTCTCCTGGTTGAAGGGGGACAGTCACCATGAGTTCTTCCAGGCTCACAGGATGTATCCATACGATAAAAGGTGCAACTGGGTGAATTTCGGCGTTTTTCACCCAGGTGGGGGAGCCGTCCTGGGCCGCCTGAGCAGGTCTGTTGTCTCCTGTGGCGCCCGTGCTGATCCTTGCCTCGGGCGGGGCCCGTCATGTGTCGCCGCAGCCAGTACGCTGGCGATTCACCCGTACGGCTGCAAGCGCTCGCTGCCGTACGCTCACGCAGTCCCCCGTTGCAGTCGTAGTGAGAGGCGGTCCGGCCGATGAGTGAAGCCCCCGACCCCGAGGTCGTGGAGCTGGCGACCAAGATCTTCGATCTGGCCCGCCGGGGCGAGAACGAGGCGCTGGTGGCTTATGTCGACGCGGGCGTGCCGGCCAACCTCACCAACGACCGCGGCGACTCGCTCGTGATGCTCGCCGCGTATCACGGCCACGCCGAGGCGGTGCGCGCCCTTCTGGAACGGGGCGCCGAGGCCGACCGGATCAACGACCGGGGCCAGACTCCGCTCGCCGGAGCCGTCTTCAAGGGCGAGGAAGCGGTCATCCGCGCCCTTCTGGAGGCCGGAGCCGATCCGGCCGCGGGCACGCCCTCGGCCGCCGACACGGCGCGGATGTTCGGCAAGACGGAACTGCTCGAATTGTTCGGCGCACACTGACTCGAACGCCCTGACCAGGCGAAACGCAGCAAAAGGGGGAGGCGGAACGGGGCCGCCGGAAATACGGTCGCGGCAGGAAGAACTGCCGAGTCATCATGACTTCGTGATTCACGGACGTGATGGCTGGGCAGATGTTGCCGCACCGCGCGGGCCGTGACGCGGCCCGCATGGGCCACCGACGAGAGGCAGAGGAAGATGGTCTACAGCAAGCAGGAAACGGCGGGCGCCCCGACGTGTTGTCACGCGGCCAGGTAAAGCACGATCCCCGGTTGCGTCGACGCTTGATGTGAGGCTGTTTCCCATGTTCGATCCGGTCATAGCGCCCAGCGGTACGCTGCTCGGCCTGCTCCAGAGGGGCCGCGGCGACGGCACGCTGCACGCACTCACCGCCCCGCGCGCCGAGGCGCTCGCGGCACTGAACCACTGCGTGCTGCGCGACCCCCGCCACGACTGGCAGGTGGAGAACCGCTCCCTTTACTACGCCCGTCTCTACCTCGATCTGAGCGGTGAGCTCGACGAGATCGAGCGGCACCTCTTCGACGCCGAGGACATCCTCGACACCTGCGAGTCCCGCACCGGGCTCGCCCTCGCGGTCCTCGGGCACCTCGCCTCGTACGGCAGGCGGGACGCCCTGGAGCTGCTGCGGCGCTACGCCGCCGGCGGCACCGGCTGGGCCTGGGCCCTCGACGAGCTGGCCCTGCGCGACGACGACGCGGGCCTGCGCGCCCTCGCGGAACCCGTGCTGGCCCGTTTCCCCGCCGACCCGGAGGGCGAGGCCGAACTCGCCGTCGTCGTGCGCGACGCCTTCGAACCCCGGCCCTGGCGGCTGTGGGCCGAGGATCCCCGGGCCTCCGTCGGCGGACGCGTGCGCGCCGCCCAGGAGGCCGGCTCCTTCGACCGCTGGCAACGCCAGATGCGACCGTCCGGGCCCCGCCCGGGCTGGAGCGTGCAGGCCGTCTTCGAATGGGCCCAGCAGGGCATCGAACGCGGAGCCGCGCTCCATGTGCCGGCCGCCCGCTGCCTCGCGGCCGTCGCGGGCCCGGAGGACCGGACCGCGATCCTCGAAGCCGCCCGCTCCGGTGGCGACGGCGCTCGCTGCACCGCCCTGCGCTATCTCGCCGACAGCAACGATCCGGACGCCCTCGACCTGATCGAGGGCGCGGTGGCCGACGGCTCGACGACAGCCGTCGACGCCGCAGTGGACGCCTTCGAACGGATGCGCAGTGTCGCCGCCGTCGACCGGGCACGAAACTGGGCGCACCGCCCCGACGCGCTCGGCGCCGCCGCCGGGCGGATGCTCGCCTGCCGGGGTGGCGCCCAGGACAGCGAACTGGTCCTCGGCGCCCTGCGGGAAGCCATCCGCGGCGAAGGCCCCGACGCGCCCACCCTGTGGACCCTCGTCGACGGCACCGGACGCCTCGGCATCGCCTGCGCGGCACCCGTGCTGCGCCATATCTACCGCGAGACCGCCTCCTCCCATCTGCGCGGCCGCGCAGCCCGCGCCCTCGCCGCCACCGACCCCTCCTTCCCCGCCGGCTTCGCCGTCGAATGCCTGTGGGACTGCGAGGAATTCACCCGCGAGGTCGCCGCACGCCACGCCGAGACCGGTGACGCGCGCGTCGTCGACCAGCTCCGCCGACTGGCCACGGACCCGGCCGAGGAAGCGGAGGTCCAGACCGCCGTACGCAGCCGGATGGGGCCCGACATGCCCGCCGTATGAACGCGGGGTGACCCGGCGAGCAGCCGGGCGTGGACGCCACCCGACGCGCTCGGGTGTGCAGCGCAACGCTCATGGGACGTTCCTCGTCCGGAAAGATCGACGTTGACGTGACCACGTCCGGCTCGGCGACAACACGGGTATGCGTGTCGTCATCGTGACCGAGTCCTTTCCCCCCGATGTGAACGGCGTGGCCCACTGCGCGCTCCAGACCGCCCGGCACCTCGTCGATCGCGGTCACTCCCCCCTCGTCGTCGCCCCGGCCACCGCCGGGCACGGGCCCGACGCCTCCGCGCCGTGCCCCGTCGTCCGTGTCCCCTCCCTACCGCTCCCGGGCTACCCCCAGGTCCGCGTCGCCCTCCCCAGCCGACGCGTCGCCGCGGCGATCACCGAACACCGCGCCGACCTCGTCCACCTGGCCAGCCCCTTCGTCCTCGGCGTCCGCGGCATGGCGGCCGCCGCGCGGCTCGGCATCCCCGCCGTCGCCGTCTACCAGACCGACCTCGCCGGATACGCCCGTACGTACATGGGCGCGGGCGAGGCCACCGCCTGGCGGCGCATCCGCTCCGTGCACGCCGCCGCCGACCGCACCCTCGCCCCGTCCAGCGCGGCCCTGCACGACCTGGAGGCGCACGGTGTGCCCCGGGTGCGGCTGTGGCCGCGCGGTGTGGACACCGTCCGCTTCCGCCCCGACCGCCGGGACGAGGCGCTGCGCCGTGAACTCGCCCCCAACGGCGAGCTGATCGTCGGCTACGTCGGCCGGCTCGCCCCCGAGAAGCAGGTCGAACTGCTCGCCGCCGCCTGCGCGCTGGACGGCGTGCGCGTCGTGGTCGTGGGCGACGGCCCCAGCGAGACCGCGCTGCGCGAGACGCTCCCCGGCGCGGTCTTCCTCGGCCGCCGCACCGGCGACGAACTCGCCCGGATCTTCGCCTCGTTGGACGTCTTCGCGCACACCGGCCCCTTCGAGACCTTCTGCCAGACCGTGCAGGAGGCCATGGCCAGCGGCGTGCCGGTCGTCGCGCCGGCGGCGGGCGGACCGCTGGACCTGGTGGCCCACGGCCGTACGGGGCTGCTGGTGCCACCCGGCGACGCCGACGCCGTACGCGACGCGGTGTGGTCCCTGGTCGCCGCACGCCCAGCGCGGTGACCAGAGCCTGGGCCGGACCCGGCGGCACCGCCTCGTCGTCCGTCTCGAACCGGTCGGC
>NZ_JBEXDZ010000223.1:0-11931 GCF_040606085.1 Streptomyces sp. NPDC005485
CCTCGTACTGGACGTACTTGGGGCTTCGGCCGGTGCGGCGAGGGTGCGTGCCGGGCGCCGTGGGTGCTGTGCGGGACTTTCACAACACCCCCTAGCCTGATCAGCATGGGAAAGACGGTGCGGCACGCGGCGCGGGCCACACTCCAGCTCGGCTTCGCCGCGTTCATGGCCTTCGGCACGATCATCTTCATCACCGTGCTGCTCATCACCGCCACCGGCGCGCTGGTGGTGGTCGGCATCTGGCTCGTGCCCGAGACGGTGCTGCTGATCCGCCGGATCGCCGGCGCCAAGCGGCAGCGGACGGCCCTGTGGACGGGTACGCCGATCCCCGAGGCGTATCTGCCGCTGACCGGCCCACTGCGCGAGCGGCTGCGCACATCGGTCCGCGACCCGGGCACCCTCGCCGACCTGATCTGGATGGTCGCCCACTACGCCTACGGCTTCCTGCTCGCCCCCGCGCTGCTGCTGTGGCCGGTCGGGCTGGCCGTGGACGGCGTACGGTGCGGGCTGCTGCACCGTACGCCGTGGGTACTGCCGCTGATCGGACGGCTCGCGGACCTGGACGCCCGCTGGTCCACCGCGCTGCTCAAGCCCGGACCCAGGGCCCAACTCGCCGAGCGGGTCGAGGAGTTGACCGTGACCCGGGCCGGCGCCATCGCCGCGCACGGGGCCGAGCTGCGCCGGATCGAACGCGATCTGCACGACGGCACCCAGGCCCGGCTGGTGTCCCTGTCCATGCGGATCGGGCTGGCCCGGCGCGCCTACGACCAGGACCCGGAAGCCGCCCGCAAGCTCCTCGCCGACGCGCAGGACCAGGCCGAGGAGGCGCTGACCGAGCTGCGGCACGTGGTGCGCGGCATCCACCCGCCGATCCTCACCGACCGGGGTCTCGCCGGGGCGGTCCGCGCGCTCGCCGCGGGCAGCGGCCTCGACGTCACCGTGCGGGTGGACGGCCTGGAGGACGGCACCGAGCCCGGCGCCCGTGCCCCCGCCGCGGTGGAGGCGGCCGCCTACTTCGTGGTCGCCGAGGCGCTGACCAACGCCGCCAAGCACAGCGGCGCCGCCCAGGCCTCGGTGCACCTGCTGCGGGAGCCGGCCGGGCTGCGGGTGACCGTGCGCGACACGGGGCGCGGCGGCGCCCACCAGGCGGGCGGCTCCGGGCTGCTCGGCATGCAGCGCCGGGTCGCCGCCCTGGACGGCACCTTCGCCCTGACCAGCCCCCTCGGGGGCCCGACCGTGATCGATGCGGAGCTGCCGTGCGTGTGGTGATCGCCGAGGACAACGCCCTGCTGCGCGAGGGTCTTGTCCTGCTGCTCACGTCGACCGGCCACGAGGTGGTCGCCGTCGTCGGGACCGGACCCGAGATCCTTCCGGCACTGCTGGCCCACCGGCCGGACGCCGCCGTCCTCGACGTGCGGATGCCGCCCGGCTTCCGCGACGAGGGCCTGCGCGCCGCGCTGGAGGCCCGTCGCCGGCTGCCCGGTCTGCCCGTGCTGGTCCTTTCGCAGTACGTCGAGGAGTCGTACGCCGCCGAACTCCTCGGCGGGGGCGCCTCCGGTGTCGGCTATCTGCTCAAGGACCGGGTCGGCCGGGTCGACGAGTTCCTCGACGCGCTGACCCGGGTCGCGGCCGGCGGCACCGCCCTGGACCCCGAGGTCGTCGCCGAACTCCTCACCCGCCGCACCGACTCGCCCCTCGACTCGCTCACCCCGCGTGAGCGCGAGGTCCTCGAACTGATTGCCGAGGGCCGCGACAACACCACGATCGCCCACACCCTCGTCATCACCGAACGTTCCGTCAGCAAGCACATCGGCAACGTGTTCCTCAAGCTCGGCCTCCCCACGAGCGACAGCGGGCACCGCCGGGTGCTGGCCGTGCTGGCGTATCTGAACAACGCCTGACGGGACCGCCGCCCCGCCCTTGGACGGGTCGCGAGTGCCGGTCGATCGGGGTTCGACCGCCGCCGGAGAGGCTGGCGCGGGCGGGACATCTGGCCTGCGGGACATCGGGCCTGCAGGACATCGGGCCTGCAGGACATCGGGCAGAGGCGAAGGTGACGGCTATGACTGGGCTGACGGGTTCGGCGGGTTCGGCCGCTTCTGCGGGCTCGCCGGGGAACAGGATCGTGGTCGTGGGTGCCTCCGCCGCTGGGCTCGCGGCCGTCGTGGCGCTGCGCAAGGGCGGCTACGACGGCACGCTCACCCTCGTCGGCGACGAACCGCACGCCCCCTACGACCGGCCCCCGCTGTCCAAGCAGATCCTCTCGGGCGCCTGGAGCCCCGAGCAGCTGCCCCTGCGCTCGCCCGCCGACCTCGACGCCCTCGGCCTCGACCTGCGGCTCGGCGCGGCGGCGACCGGGCTGGACACGGCGGAACGCACGGTGCGGCTGGCGGACGGGGCGACGCTCACGTACGACGGACTGATCGTGGCCACCGGCGTACGCCCTCGTCGACTGCCCGGCGAGGGCGCGCACGTGCTGCGCACCCGCGACGACGCCCTCGCACTGCGGGAGCGGCTGGGCCCCGGGCGGCGGCTGGTGGTGGTCGGTGCCGGGTTCCTCGGCGCGGAGGCCGCCGCGGTGGCCCGTGGTCTCGGCGCGCGGGTGACCCTGCTGGAACCGGCGCCGGTGCCGCTGGCCCACGCCGTCGGCGAGGCGGTCGGCCGGGTGCTGTCCCGGGCCCACCTGGAGCACGGGGTGGACCTGCGCTGCGGGGTCACCGTGACCGAGGTGACCGAGGACGGGGTGCGGCTCGCGGACGGTGAACTCGTCGAGGCCGACGAGGTGTTGGTCGCCATCGGCTCGCTGCCCAACACCGAGTGGCTGGCGGGCAGCGGCGTCACGGTGGACGACGGCGTGGTCTGCGACGAGTACTGCGCGGCCGCGCCCGGCGTGTACGCGGCCGGGGACGTGGCCCGCTGGTACAACCCGCTCTTCGGGACCTCGATGCGGATCGAGCACCGCACCAACGCGGCCGAGCAGGGCATGGCCGCCGCCCGCAACCTGCTCGCCCCGGCCGCTCGCAAGCCGTTCGCGCCCGTGCCGTACTTCTGGTCGGACCAGTACGACATGAGGATCCAGGCGTTCGGCCATCTGCGCGGCCACGACGAAGTCGCCGTCGTGGACGGGGACCTGGCCGAGGGGCGGTTCGTGGCGGCGTACCGCACCGGCGAGCGGGTGAGCGGGACGCTCGCGGTCGGGATGCCGCCGAAGGCGATCCATGGCTGGCGGCGGGCGATCGTGGACGGCGTGCGGTGGGGGGAGGCTGTGGCGGCGCGCGAGGCGGCGTAGCGCCGCGTATCCCTCACGGTGGGCGCCCTCGGGTGTGCGCCCTCGCGGTGCAGCGCCCTCACTTCACAGCGCCCCCGTGTCACTCGAACGGATCAGGCCGCCTGGTGGCGGCATCCTTGCGGCGACAGGCTCGGAGCACCTCCAGGAGAGACGGAGCCCGGCCATGACCCAGCAGTCGCAGTCCGGCGGCACGCCTGACGCAACGCCCGGCGAAACGCCCGGTGCGCCCGGTGCGCCCGGTGCGCCCGGTGCGGTGCCCGGCGGGAATCCTCCCGTGTGGAGCTCCTCCCATCAGCAGGCCGTCGGCCCGCCCGGGCCGGGCGGGTTCGGGCCCTCGGGCGCGGGCAACAGCGCCTGGGTGAGGGGTGGTGTCACCTTCGCCGGCATCCTCATGGTGATGAACGGCATCATGGCCGTCCTCCAGGGCATCGCCGCCCTCTCCAAGGACGACGTGTACGCCGCCGTCGACGACTACGTCTACAAGATCAACCTGACCGGGTGGGGCTGGATCCTGCTGGTCCTCGGTGTCGTCGCAGCCCTCGCCGGGCTGGGCGTCCTCACGGGTGCGACCTGGGCCCGGCTCACCGGCATCCTGCTCGCCTCGCTCAGCATGATCGTGCAGTTCATGTTCCTGCCGTACGCGCCGATCTGGGGCGTCATCGTGATCGCCATCGACTTCTTCGTGATCTGGGCCCTCGCCGTCTACCGGCCCGCCGGCGCCGTCGCGTGAGGGGCCGGCCGGGCGGGGCCCCGGGGTGACGGGCGCGAGGGCGGACCATGGACGCTCCCGGCACGCTCGTCCTGATCATGGCCATCGCCGTCCTCGCGCCGCTCGTCGCGTACGGGCTCGGCCGGTGGGTGCGGATTCCGCTGGTCATCTTCGAGATCCTGCTCGGCATCCTCATCGGCCCCGACGTCCTCGGCTGGGCCCATCACGACCAGGTCATCGACACGCTCTCCGACCTCGGCCTGTCCATGCTGATCTTTCTCGCCGGGTACGAGATCGAGTTCGCGGCCGTCCGCGGGGACACGCTGCGGCGGTCCGTGTGGGCGTGGCTGGTCTCCCTCGCCGTCGGTCTCGGGCTGGCGTTCGCCCTCACCGGCGCGGACATGTCCAAGAGCTTCGTCGTCGGGACCGCGCTCACCAGCACCGCGCTCGGCACCGTGCTGCCGATCCTGCGCGACAGCGGGGATCTGCGCGGGCGGTTCGGCGTCGTGATGCTGGCGTTCGGTGCGGTCGGCGAGTTCGGGCCCGTCATCGCCATGGCGCTGCTGCTCAGCGGGCGGCGGCCGGGCGAGTCGACGGCGCTGCTGGCCGCGTTCGCCGCGGTGACCGCGGCCGGGATCTGGTGGGCGCTGCGGCCGCGGCCGCCGTGGTTCGCCCGGGTCATCGCGACCACGCTGCACAGCAGCGGGCAGTTCGCCGTCCGGTTCGTGATGCTGCTGCTGGTCTGCATGCTCGGGCTGGCCGAGGCGTTCGGGCTGGACACGCTTTTGGGGGCGTTCGCGGCGGGGCTGTTGACGCGGTTGGTGCTGCACGGGGCGGCGCCGGAGAGCAGCGAGGAGGTCCTCGGCAAGGTCGAGGCGCTCGGGTTCGGGTTCCTCGTACCGCTGTTCTTCATCGTCACCGGTGTCGAGTTCGACCTCGACGCGCTGCTGGGCGGGGGGCGGGTGCTGGCGTTGGTGCCGGTCTTCCTGCTGCTCTTCCTCGTCGTCCGCGGGCTGCCGGTGTACGTGCTCGCGCCGCGCGATCTCAACCGGGCCGATCGGCGGGCGCTGACGCTGTACGCCTCCACGTGCCTGCCGCTCGTCGTCGCGATCACGACGATCGGGCTGGACGACAAGGTGCTGGGGTCGGGGGAGGCGGCTGCGCTGGTGGGCGCGGCCATGCTCTCCGTCCTTGTGTTTCCGCTGGTTGCGCTGCGGGTTCGGGGGCGGGTGGAGGGGCCGGGGGAGCGGTCGGTCGGCACGGAGGCGTGGTGACGTTTTCGGGGTGGGTGCGGGTGCGGGTGGGTCGGGTCCGTGCCGTCTGCTGGCGTGGGCGCCGTTCGCGTGGGGGCCGGTGGGCGGGTCGGGTCCGGGCCGGTACGTCTTGCCCGTCGCCTCGTGGGCGTACTGCCCGGGGTCGAGCATGGCGGAGCTTGGCTGGGGGCCTGTTACGCGACGGGCAGAGACGTACCGGCACGGACCCTTCCGTGCGTACGCGACTGCGGGGGCGTGGGGGCGCGGCTGCACACCCAGCAGCGGGGGTGCGTGTGCCCGTGGTTGGTCGGCGAAGCCGCGTCACTGCGGGCGCGCGTGCAGCTAGAGGCAGCTGCCCACCCAGCAGCGGTGGGTGCGTGTGACGCAGGGGGTCCGCGAAGCCGCGTTTCTGGGGTGCGTGTGGCGCCGGGGGCCGGCGAAGCCACGTTGCTGCGGGCAATCGTGCCGCCAGGGGCGGCACGGGTGGGCGCAGCGGCACCCCGTGAACGCCGGGCTGCGTGACCCACCCCCGACCAGCACCAACACCGGGCGCCAAGGAAACAAAGGGGTGCCCCGGGGTTTGCCCACCCACCCCGGGTGAGCGTTCAAACCATGAGGTGAGAGGGGTTTGCCCACCCACCCCCGGGGCCGGGGGTCAGTTGTTCCAGCTCTCGTCGTATGGGTCGTGGGGGACCGGGACGGGGTTGGCCTGGGTGATGTTGAGGTAGGGGATGGTGCCGCCGTTGACGGGGTCCTTGGTGCGGTGGGGGGTGTAGGTGCCGGTGACCTCCAGCCAGGTGTCCGGCTGGAGGACCGGGGGGATCCGGCCGGAGAGGCCGATCTTGACCGGCTGGGCGTCGGCGGCGCAGCAGTTGAGGGCCATCCGGACGAGGTAGGGCGCGCCGCTGTGGTCGAGGGCAAGGAAGCCCGTGAGCTTGACCTCGCGACCCCGGAGGGTACGGCCGTGGTCGTAGACGGCGCGACCGGCGTAGTCGACCACGTTCAGCCGCAGGGGACCCGCGGCGGGCAGCTTGGGATAGCCCCAGGGCTCCTGAAGGGCCGTACCGGTGCGCATCGCGCTGTACGAACCCAGCGCGGGCGGCGCGACCAGGATCAGCGCGAACAGGGGCAGGACCAGGAGCCACGCGATGCGGGGTTCACGGTGCGCCGCATGTCCGTGGGCGTCGGTGTCGGGTTCCTCGTCCCGCTCGGGGGAGGCTGACTCGGCCTTCTGCGAAGCCTCGCGCGCGGCCCGGCGTTCGTACCAGAGCGTCGCCGCCGCCGTGACGATCAGGACCACCCCGGCCGCGAGCAGCAGCGGGCGCAGGCCGGCCTTGACGTAGCGCAGGTAGAGGTCGGTGGTGCCGGCGTGCAGCACCGCGACGCCGAGAAGGAACAGCACGCCCGCCTGTGCCTGCCGGTTCACAGCAGTACCTCCCCTACGACGACCGACACGAGGACGGCCAGCGCGAACGTGGCCGGGGCGAAGCGCAGCGCGAACCCCCGGCCGAAAGTGCCCGCCTGCATGGCGAACAGTTTCAGGTCGATCATCGGGCCGACCACCAGGAACGCCAGCCGCGCCGTGAGCGAGAACTGCGAGAGCGACGACGCCACGAACGCGTCCGCCTCCGAGCAGATCGACAGCAGTACGGCAAGGATCGCGAGGGCCAGTACGGAGACCACCGGGTTCGTCGCCGCCGCGTGCAGCCACTCCGCCGGGACCATCGACTTCAGCGTCGCCGCCGCCATCGCGCCCACGACCAGGAAACCGCCCGCGTGCATCACGTCGTGCCGCACCGATCCCCAGAACGCCGCCCCCTTGCCCGCCCCTTCCGATGCCGGGCGAGCCGGTGGGCGCAGCCAGTCGGTGCGGCCCACCCGCTGCCACAGCCAGCCCATCGCACACGCCACCAGCAGACTCGCCGCGAACCGGGCGAGGACCATCTCGGGGTTCCGCGGGAACGCCACCGCGGTCGCCGTCAGCACGATCGGGTTGATCGCCGGGGCCGACAGGAGGAACGCGAGCGCCGCGGCGGGCGTGACTCCCCGTCGTACGAGCGCCCCGGCCACCGGCACCGAGGCGCACTCGCAGCCCGGCAGGACCGCCCCCGCCAGACCGGCGACCGGCACCGCCAGGGCGGGCCGTTTCGGCAGTGCGCGGGCGAAGAACGTCGGCGGGACGAAGACGGCGATGACCGCCGACAGCAGCACCCCGAGCACCAGGAACGGCAGCGCCTGGACGACCACCGCCACGAACACCGTCATCCAGCTCTGCATCACCGGCGCCGACAGCGCCCGGCGGACCGGGCCCTGTGCCCCGACCACCAGGAGCAGCAGCATGGTCAGCCCGAGGGAGGAGTTGAACTGCCGGCCCTGCCGGCCCGGCCGAGGTGTGCCCTGCTCTGCCCGGGGCGGGGCTGCTTCGGCGGCGGCCACGGGTGCTTTGGTGAGGGCCACGGGCGAGGTACCTCCGGCAGGGACGGCTTCGTGGGTCGGCTCCAAGTGGGCTTCCCCTCCCTTTCAGTACGGCGGCCCGGGCACCTCCGCTCAGCCCGGGCGCGGGTTTCCGTCCTATCGTGACGCCCATGCAGTCCTACACAATCGGCCAGGCAGCGCGGCTGCTCGGCGTGAGTCCCGACACCGCGCGGCGCTGGGCGGACGCCGGGCGCGTCGCCACCCACCGCGACGAGAGCGGGCGGCGGCTCATCGACGGCCGGGACCTCGCCGCCTTCTCGGTGGAGCTCGCCAGGTCCGGTGAGGAGGAGGGGGCCTCGTACACCGCGTCCACCTCCGTGCGGAACGCCTTCCCCGGCATCGTCACCGCTGTGAAGCTCGGTGACGTCGCCGCCCAGGTGGAGATCCAGGCCGGACCGCACCGGCTGGTTTCCCTCCTCACCCGCGAGGCCGTCGAGGAGCTCGGGCTGGAGGTCGGGGTGGAGGCCACCGCCCGTGTGAAGTCCACCAACGTGCACATCGACCGCGTCTGAGCATCCGAGCACCCCAGCACCGGGAGACCCTCCCCTCCGTACAAACGCACATGCGAGTCCAGTTCCCCATCGGTCCAGCTCATGCGATGCGACAGCAGACTTCCGCCTTGCATCTGCGTCAGTATGATCTGCGTATGCGCCGGGTCGACTCCGGGAGACCGTGTGCGACCGACCAGAGGGAGTGGCCCCGTGATCACCCGTACCGCTCGCCGGACCCGTAGGACCCTGCAAGTGGCCGGCGTCGGTGCCGCCGCCCTGCTCGCCCTGAGCGCCTGCTCGTCGTCCGACTCGGACTCCGCCGACGGGTCCGGGTCCTCGGATTCCTCGTCGCAGAAGCTCTCGGGCACGGTGACCGTGTTCGCCGCCGCCTCGCTGAAGGAGAGCTTCACGGCGCTCGGCAAGGAGTTCGAGAAGGCGCACCCGGGGACGAAGGTCGCCTTCAGCTTCGGCGGCAGCGACTCCCTTGCCGCGAGCATCACCGGCGGCGCCCCGGCCGACGTCTTCGCCGCCGCGAGCCCCAAGACGATGGCGCTCGTGACCGACAAGAAGGACACGGCCACGGCCCCCGTCACCTTCGTCCGCAACCAGCTGGAGATCGCGACCCTGCCCGGCAACCCCGACAAGGTCGCCTCCCTGAAGGACCTCACCAGGTCCGGCCTCAAGGTCGTACTGTGCGACAAGACGGTGCCGTGCGGTGCCGCCGCGCAGAAGGCGCTGGACGCCGCCGGACTCAAGCTCACCCCGGTCTCCTACGAGCAGGACGTCAAGGCGGCCCTGACGAAGGTGGAGCTGAAGGAGGCCGACGCCGCCGTCGTCTACAAGACCGATGTGAAGTCGGCCGGTGACAAGGTGGAGGGCGTGGAGTTTCCCGAGTCGGCCAAGGCCGTCAACGACTATCCGATCGCCCTGCTCAAGGACGCGCGCAACACCGCCACCTCGAAGGCCTTCATCGCGCTCGTGCGGTCCGCCGAGGGCCAGAAGGTCCTGACGTCCGCCGGGTTCCTCAAGCCGTGACCCGCTCCGCACCGTCCGACGCCGCGGCCGACACCCTCGTGGGCGGTCCGCGGCGCGGGCGTGTCCGCGGCGAGTGGGCGGGGCGGGGCAAGGGGTCCGGCCGAGGCAAGGGGCCGGGGGGAGGCCGCAGAGGTGTGCCGCTGCCGCTCCTTGTGCCCGCGCTCGTCGGGCTGGCCTTTCTGATCCTGCCCCTGGTCGCTCTGCTCGTACGGGCCCCGTGGCGCAGCCTGCCCGGCCAGTTGCGCAGTACCGAGGTGTGGCAGGCGCTCCAGCTGTCCCTGGTGAGCGCGACCGCGGCCACCGCCGTCAGCCTGGTACTGGGCGTACCGCTGGCCTGGCTGCTGGCCCGTACGGACTTCCCCGGCCGGGGATTGGTACGGGCACTGGTGACCCTTCCTCTCGTGCTGCCGCCGGTGGTGGGCGGTGTGGCGCTGCTGCTGGCGCTCGGCCGCAACGGAGTCGTCGGGCAGTGGCTGGACTCGTGGTTCGGGATCACGCTGCCGTTCACGACGGCCGGGGTGGTGGTGGCCGAGGCGTTCGTGGCGATGCCGTTCCTGGTGATCAGCGTGGAGGGCACGCTGCGGGCCGCCGATCCGCGCTACGAGGAGGCCGCGACGACGCTCGGCGCCTCCCGTTTCACCGCGTTCCGCCGGGTCACGCTGCCGCTGATCGCGCCCGGCGTCGCGGCGGGCGCCGTGCTGGCCTGGGCGCGCGCCCTCGGTGAGTTCGGGGCGACGATCACCTTCGCGGGCAACTTCCCCGGCCGCACACAGACCATGCCGCTGGCCGTCTACCTCGCCCTGCAGAGCGACCCGGAGGCGGCGATCGCCCTCAGCCTGGTGCTGCTGGCCGTGTCCATCGCGGTCCTCGCCGGGCTGCGCGACCGATGGATGACGACCGCCTCATGACCGACATCGAGAAGACCGACATCGAGAAGACCGAGAAGGCCCGGCGCGACACCCCGCAGGCATCCGGTCCCCAGTCGTCCGGCCTCACCGGTGCCGGTCTCGACGCCCATCTCGTCGTGGACCGCGGTTCCTTCCACCTCGACGTCGCGCTGGCCGCCGCGCCCGGCGACGTCGTCGCCCTGCTCGGTCCCAACGGGGCGGGAAAGACAACGGCGTTGCGGGCCCTGGCCGGGCTCACCCCGCTCACCGGCGGCCATCTGCGCCTGGACGGCGCCTCGTTGGACCGTACGCCGCCCGAGTCCCGGCCGGTCGGCGTCGTGTTCCAGGACTATCTGCTCTTCCCGCACCTCAGCGCCCTCGACAACGTGGCGTTCGGGCCGCGCTGCCAGGGCGCCACCAAGGCGGAGGCTCGCGCCCTTGCGGCGGCCTGGCTGGACCGTATGGGGCTCGCCGACCACGCGGGAGCCAGGCCCCGCCGCCTCTCCGGCGGTCAGGCGCAGCGCGTCGCCCTCGCCCGGGCGCTGGCCACCCGCCCCCGGCTGCTGCTCCTGGACGAGCCGCTCGCCGCGCTGGACGCCCGTACCCGCCTCGATGTGCGGGCCCAGCTCCGGCACCATCTCGCCGAGTTCGAGGCCGTCGCCGTGCTGGTCACGCACGATCCGCTGGACGCCATGGTGCTGGCCGACCGGCTCGTCGTCGTCGAGCACGGGCGCGTCGTCCAGCAGGGCACGCCCTCGGACATCGCCCGCCACCCGCGCACCGACTACATCGCCCAGCTCGTCGGCCTGAACCTCTACAAGGGCCGGGCCGAGGGCCACACCGTCACGCTCGACTCCGGCCCGGCGATCACCACCACCGAGGACCTCACCGGCCCCGTCTTCGTCGCGTTCCCGCCCAGCGCCGTCACCCTCCACCGCGACCGGCCCACCGGCTCCAGCGCCCGCAACCTGTGGCAGTGCCGGGTGGGCGGCCTGGAGACGCACGGCGACCAGATCCGTGCCGACCTCACCGGCGAGCTCCCCCTCGCCGCCGACCTCACCACCGTCGCGGCCGCCGAACTCGACCTCCATCCGGGTGCCGCGGTCTGGGCGACCGTCAAGGCCACGCAGACCCACGCGTACCCGGCCTGACCCGGGCCACGCACCCGGGAGGGTGACCCGGGGTGGGCCGCCCGCCGGTCTCGACCGGCGGGCCACGCACCCCGCAGGTAGAGACAAGTCATGGGCAACTTCTTGCGGGTCCTGAGGGAACGCGTCGGCAATACGACGAGGGCGCGAGCCGTCGCACTGATGGCGGCGGCGGTGGCGGCGGTGCTCGGGGCGGTGATCCTGCTCGTCTCCTGGGGCGGGGAGCCCGGGCCGCGGCCCGTGTCGGAGGACGAGGCCCAGCGCATGGCGCTGGCGCGGCTGCGAACGTACGAGGCGAGCCCCTCGGAGGTGCGGGTGCGACTGCCGCTGGGCGCCGCCGGGTCCTCCTCGTCCGGCACGGTCACCGTGCGCGCCGTCGTCGACCACCGCGTGCACCGGGCCGTCGGCGTGTACGAGGCCTCCGACGCCCAGCGGACCGTACGGGGGCTGGTCGCCTGGGACCCCAAGGGCATCGCGGTCGCCCGAAAGCCACAGTCACCGACCACCTCGGGCGCACCCGGCGACCTGGACAGCGCCGCCACCGACGGTGCTCCCGGACGGGCGTCACGGCAGCCCGCCCCCGGGGTGGTGACCACCGCCGCGCAGGCCGTCCGGGCCGCGAGCGCGCTTCCCCCCGACGAGTG
>NZ_JBEXDZ010000224.1:0-11888 GCF_040606085.1 Streptomyces sp. NPDC005485
TCGACCTCCTGGAACGAACCGGCGTCCAGCAGCAGCTCGATGCGCTCCCGGGCGGTCAGCTTGCCCTTGGCGTGCTGCGCCGCGGTCGCCTTCTCACTCGGCCCCGCCAAAGCCGTCTGTCGCACCCTGTCCAGCTCCGCGACACGCCCGCGGATATCCACAGACCCCGCGTCCGCCTGAACGGGAGCAGGAACGGCAGGCGCTCCAGGGCCGGTCGGCGACGGAGGAGCGGACACCGGGGCAGGGGCAGTCGCCACAACGGGGGCAGTCGTCATTGCCATCTCAGACCTCTTCCTCGAAACAGAACAACCACAACACCCACATCACTGCCAGCTCCGCGGGGCCCGATACGCCTCCGGCCCCCGCCACCACCGGCCACGGCCGGACATCCCGCCGCCCTCGCCGCCTTCGTCACGGGCCCACACCGCCCACAGCACCACCGCCAGCGCTGCCAGTTCCTCTTCGCTCGCACGTCCACGCACCACGCGCAACAGCGGCTCACCACCCTCGGTGTCGCCCACCGTCCCACCCCCAACATCCAGCCAATGCCCGGACACCAACGCAGTCCCACCACCCAAAGGCACCCCGCTCAAGCCCCACTCAACAAACCCCAGAACCCAGGACTCGAGCGGGCCGGAAGCCGAACGTACGGCTCGGGACAGCACCGAGCCCCGGGCGTACGCACCAGCGCAGCGGCGGGATCCGGTCAACGGATGGTCAATCGCCGGCCGGGCCACGGCCAAAGCTGCCTACAGATTGCGTATGGCCTCACGTCTTGCGCCGAAATGCACGGTTGGGACCCCACAACCCGCGCCTACGGTGATCTACGAAGAGATCGCCTGCGGGAGGAATGCGTGAGCAAGGCCGCCGGAACCGGCCCGTCAGCCGCCGCAGTGCGGTTCGGCGGCGCCGTCATGCTGCTGATGGCTTGCCTCATCGGCGGATTCTGCGTGCCCGCTCTCCCGTACTCCGTCGGCCTCACCGGTACGCGCGGAACACTGACCGTGGACGGCTATCAGCACAACTACAGCTCTCGGGGCGAGACGACCTCGTCCAACGGAACCTTCCGCTCCGCCGACGGTGGAATCGTCGACCTCAAGGCCACTGTCGAACCGGACTACGACCTGGGCCGCCGCATCGCCGTGTCCCGGGCCCCTTGGACCTATTACGTGGTCTCCCCCGCCTGCCTCCTCGGCTGGCTCGCCGGGACGTGCTTCGCTGTGTGCTGCCTGCTCCTGGGCCTGCCTGGGCTCATATTCGGCACACGATGGAACCGCCGGACGCGGCCCACCGCCGTCCCCCTGCAGATCCGGGTCGCCAAGACCGCCTTCTACGGTGCGCTCGGCGCGGGCGCGGCCGCGGTCATCGTCGCGATCGCGACCTGACCGGCCGCCGACTCGCATTTCCGCGAGCCGACTGCCCCCTGTACGAGCCAAGTTGCCTGCGGCGGTCGCCACCAGTCTCACGAGTGGCACCAGAGCCATCCGGAACGCCGGCACTTTTACCCGCCCCTGATGGCATGTTCCGGTCACATCTGTCAGGCTTCCGGCAGCCGTCGCCCTGACCCCAGCGGACACGGCTGATCACACCACGCGCTCGCGCCGGCGATGCGCGCAACCCGCGGTTGTCCGTCGGCGCACCCAGGCCGGTCGGACGGCCACCGAGCAGGCCGGGATCCCGGCCGCCTCAAAGGAGTTACGTGTGAGACCGACCCCCCACCGGACCTTCGCCGCGAGCGCACTCGCCGTCGCCGCGTTGGCCGCTGCATTGCTCCCCGTCACCCCGGCCTCGGCCGCGCCGCCCACGGCCCCGCTCGCCGCCGCCTGCACACCGACCCAGGTGGTCACCAACGGCGGCTTCGAGAGCGGGACTTCGCCCTGGAGCCAGTCCTCGTCCAGCGTGATCACCAACCGTTCCGGTCAGACCGCCCATGGCGGCAGCAGCTACGCCTGGCTGGACGGCACCGGCGGGACGCACACCGACACGCTCTCCCAGAGCGTCACGATCCCGTCCGGATGCAGCACCGCCACGCTCACCTTCTGGCTGCACATCGACACCACCGAGACGACCTCGTCCACCGCGTACGACAAGCTCACGGCGAAGATCGGCAGCACGACACTCGCCACCTACTCGAACCTCAACAAGAACACCGGCTACGCGCAGAAGTCCTTCGACGTCTCGGCGTTCGCGGGCCAGACCGTGACCGTCGCGTTCACCGGCACCGAGGACTCCAGCCTCCAGACGAGCTTCGTCCTCGACGACGTCGCCCTCGACACCTCCGGCGGCACCACCCCGCCCGCGGACTCCACCCGTACGCCGGCCGCACCCTCGTACACCGTCAGCCTCAGCAGCAACACCAGCGGGACCGTCTGGACCGGTCACGAGAGTGCCAGCTTCACCAATGCCTCCTCCACCGCGCTCAGCGAGGTGTACCTGAGACTCTGGGACAACTACCACGGCACGTGCTCCGCGATGCCGATCACGGTCAGCAACGTGACCGGTGGTACCGCGGGCTCCCTGTCGGTGGGCTGCACGGCCCTGCAGATCTCCCTCCCGACGCCGCTGGCGCAGGGGCAGAGTGCGACGATCGGCTTCGACCTGGGCATCACCGTGCCCAGTGGCGCCGACCGCTTCGGCCACGACGGGGCCTTCAGCTTCATCGGCAACGCCCTGCCCGTACTCGCGATCAAGGACGCGGCGGGCTGGCATCTGGATCCGTACACCAACAACGGCGAGTCGTTCTACTCGCTGGCCGCGGACTTCAAGGTGACCCTCGACCACCCGAGCACCCTGCTCGTACCGGCCACCGGCACCTCGGTGGACACCCCCGGCTCCAGCGGACGCACCGTCACCACGGCCACCGCGTCCAAGGTTCGTGACTTCGCCTGGGGGGCGGGCCCCTTCAGCAAGATCTCCGGCACCTCGGCCGCCGGCACCCCGGTGAACATCTACTCCGTCTCGGCCATCAGCGCGTCCGACGCTCAGTCGATGCTCACCACCGCCAAGACCGCCGTGGACGCCCACGCCGCACGGTTCGGCGCCTATCCGTACGGCGAGTTGGACGCCGTGATCGACAACAACTACTGGTTCGGCGGCATGGAGTACCCCGGGTTCGTCCTCGACCTGGTCAGCACCACGGCGCTGACCCACGAGATCGGTCACCAGTGGTGGTACGGCATCGTCGGCGACGACGAGTACAACAGCCCCTGGCTGGACGAGTCGTTCACCGACTACTCCACCGACCTGGCGCTGAACAAAACCGGCACCAACTGCTGGAACAGCGTGTCGTGGGCCTCGTCGGCCGAGAAGATCACCAACTCGATGGCCTACTGGGATGCCCACTCGTCCCGGTACTCCACCGTCGTCTACGGCTACGGAAAATGCGCCCTGCACGACCTGCGGCGCGTCCTGGGCGACACCGCCATGACCAAACTCCTCAAGGACTACGCCACTTCCCACTGGTACGGCGTCTCGACCACGGCCGAGTTCAAGGCAGCCGCGCAGGCCGCCACGACCACGGACCTGACCTCCTTCTGGACCACGCACCGCATCGACGGCTGACGTGACCACGGTTCGCCGCGGGCGCCGCCTGGCGTCCGCGGCGAACCGATGACTCATGGCACTTCACACTCAGCAAGAGCTGTAGTGGGAGCCGACCGCCGGCTGGCCCGTGTAGTTCGGGCCTGCCGTCGGGTCGGCGCCCATGTAGCGGAACGGAAGCAGCACCTGGCGCGCACCTTCGAGCGTGAGCCTGTGGTGACGGGCGCTGTAGCGATATCCCGCGGTCCGCAGTGCGGTCACGGCCGCCCGCCCGGCCGGTGAACTGTCGGCCCACCGGATCGAGTCGGGGTCGAAGTGCGCCAGGAGCAGCCCGTCGGGAGCGAGCCAGGACGCGGCCCGGGCGAGCAGGCCGAGTTGGTCGCCGACATAGTGCAGGCCGTGTACGCAGGTGATCAGGTCGTACGTGCGTTGCGGCGCCCAGTCCGCGACGGAGGCGATGACCCGCTCCATAGTGGGCGGTGCCGGCACCGGGGCGAGCGGTCCCACCAGGTCGACCGCGGTGAGTACCGCGTCGGCGGGCAGAGCGGATGCCGCCTCTAACTGGGCGCGGCCTTCGCCGCTGCACAGGTCGAGCCACGACGGGGCGGCCGGACGGGCCGTCAGGTGAGCGAGGGGGTCGAACCCGAGCTCGCGGGCATAGCTGTTCACACCGGCCAGACCACGCTCGCGGTTCATCGTGTTGTTGGCGACCACGGAGGAGCGTTCCAGCTCGCTCGTCGAGACCAAGTCGGGCGTCGTCATACGCTCATTGTCCCGGATCTCGGTCTTCCGAACACGAGGCTTCGCCCTCTCCCAGGCCCGCCGTACAGGGCCCCGGCGCTTGGCCAGGGCCCGTTGTCAGTGGTCGCCACTATGTTCAGTCGTGTCCCGCCGGTGTGGCGCGGAAGCCCTTCTGGTGCATGGGAGATGATGCGTTGTCGGATTGGGAGAGGTCGAGTACGGCGCGGGTGATACAGCCCGCCCGGACACGCAAGCTGGGCAAGGTTCCGTTCGTGGAGCTGGCCGACGGGCGCTTGCAGGGAGTGGTGTCCAGTGGGTCGGACATCGAGCGGGTGTATGTGTCCTCGGTCGCGGCGAGCACGTACACGTTCGCTTGCAGCACCAACAACAACCGGCCCTGCGGGGGCGCTCGCGGAGGGTTCTGCAATCACATCAGGGCCCTGATCAACGAGGCGGTGCTGCAGTACGGCGTCGAGCGCGTCGCCCGCTATCTGAGGGTCGAGGTCGCGGGCGGCGAGTCGAACGCGCAGACTCTCACCGCAGAGATGATCAATGCCCGTCCGGCGCAGGGTGACGCCGCGGCCGCTGCCCCCGTCTTCAGCCGGTTCCTGCGCCACCTGGCCTACCTGGAACTCGCTCCGACCACCGCGCCGTTGCCGGAGATGCAGTGGTTTCCCTCGACGAGGGCGGTGGCGATGGCGGTGCCCCCGCGCGAGCCCGATTCGAGCGTGGCGGAGCACGCTGACGTGCTCACCGAAACCATCGACGGACTCGACGAGGCGCTGGCTGCCGTCGACATGTTCGACCAGGCTCTCGTCGCGGGCCTGCTCCGTCCGCAGCCCGCCCAGGCCGCCGGACTGGCGCAGTTCGCCCAGGCCGTCACCGGAACACCGGTGGCCGCCAAGGTGGGTGAGGCGGCCGAGAAGGCGGCGGCCGGAGCTGCGGGTGAAGACCACTTCATCGCTCTCGCGGCTGCCCGCACCGCGCTGCTCGGTTCCGTCCACGACGCGCTGCTGAGCCGTATCGAGGAGGCAACCGGCCGGTCTCCCGGCCAGGCGAGCGCCTCGGACCCCAGCGGGCAGCAGGCGGTGAACCTGCTGGCCGCCGCCCGCTCCTGGCTGTCCGACCTGGCGCGCTGCGGGTGGCGGGGAATCGACCATGACGTGGTCTCCGGAGCGGCCCAAGTCGTCTCCGCGATGCTTGCGGATCCGGACCTGCGTCGCCTGGCGGCGCTTCTCGACGGATTCGCCGCCGAACTCGCCGCGTCCTGCCCGGGCGCCTCCCTGGACCGTATCCCCGCACGCCGCTGGGCCGACCTGTGGTCACGTGCCCTGCTGCTCACGCTGCCCGGCGCGGCCGCCGTTTCCGCCACCGGCACCGCCACCGGCCGTCTCCTGCCCCTCGGCGTCGATCTGCACGAACACGCGACCGCCGCCCAGGCCCAGGTGCACGCGGTGTTCGAGCCCGCCGACGGCACCGCGCCCCGGCTCGTGCGTGCAAGTGTCTCGGTGCCGAAGCCGGACACGGTCGTCGGAGCCGGCGTCTGGCAACTGCTGCGCCCGCACATGTCGCTGCTGACAGCCGTCGGTGAGGGCCGCGCCATGGACCTCACGGGGATGCCGATCACCGCGGAAGGCGATCTGGTCTGGAGCGACGAGCACGCGCGCACAGGTGAGCCCGCCGACGCCTTCGCCACCGCCCGCGTCGCCCTGCCCACCGCCACCGTCTCGGCGACCGCACCCCTGGACCGGCACCCGGCACGCATCGCCGTACCCGTGTTCCTGGAGGGTTTTGCCGCCCAACAGGACGACTGCGCACTGACGTTCACCCTCGCCGGCTTCCGACTGGCCGTCGACGACGACCGGATTCCGACCGCCGGACCGCTCACGCCCCTGGCCGTCGCCGCGTCGGGCGCGTGCATCGGCCTGCTCCGCTGGGACGACGGGACGTTCAGCGTCCAGCCGCTCGCCGTGGAGACCACCATGCGCAAGAAGGCCGTCACCCTCCACGCGGGGGCGTGGGCCGGGGGCACGACCGACAAGAACGGTGTCAAAGCCGAGAAGGCGGCCACCGACGCCATGGCGGTGCTGCGCGAGCGTGCCGGAAGGCTGTTGCGGAAATGACCGAGCCGACGACCGAAGAGCATCCCGAGCCGGTCTCCCACGACAACCGCCGTCAGGCCCTGTACTGGCGACTGCTGGCCCGCCTCTTCGACCCCGAGGAGCAAGCGGCACTGGAATCGGCGAGCCTTGCCGTCGTCGAGGACATCGGTCTGCCGCCCGCGCTGCTGGATCCTGGAGCCTCCGTCGACTCGATCGTGCAGCGACACCCCGACCTGGCCGCCGAGTTCGACGGCCTGATGGTGCCCGAGTCCAGCTCGGACGGTGCCGGCGACGACGACGGTGACAGCGGCGGACGGGACCGTGCCGCCGAGGTGCGGCGCGCCGCCCTCGTGTCGAAGGTGCTGCTCAACGTCTTCGCCTGCGGTTCCGGCACGGTCACCGCCGGGCAGCTGTCGCGCTGGCAGTCCGACGCGGGCTGGCTGGAGCGCGCGCTCGGCTGCAAGCCCGGAGAGCTGCGCGGCGGTCGCGGTGCAGCGGGGCGCGGCGTCAGCCCGACCGGGACCGGCGGTCGCGGTACGACGCCCGACCTCAGCCGGCTGATTCCGGCGATCGGACCGGAACTCGGCGCCATCGAGGCCGACCTCGTCAAGCGGATGCGTCTGCGCGAGGTGCTCGCCGACCCCAAGCTGGCCGCACAGCTGACCCCGAGCATGTCGCTCATCGAGCAGCTGCTGCGCGACAAGGACAACCTGTCAGGGGTGGCCCTGGCCAACGCCAAGGCGCTGATCCGTCGTTTCGTCGACGAGGTCGCCGAGGTGCTGCGCACACAGGTGGAGAAGGCCACGGTCGGTGCTCTGGACCGCTCGATCCCGCCCAAGCGGGTGTTCCGCAACCTCGACCTCGACCGCACGATCTGGAAGAACCTCACCAACTGGAGCCCCGAAGCGGAACGGCTGTACGTCGACCGCCTCTACTACCGGCACACCGCCCGCAAGACGACCCCCCAGCGACTGATCGTGGTCGTCGACCAGTCGGGTTCCATGGTCGACTCCATGGTCAACTGCACCATTCTGGCGTCGATCTTCGCCGGGCTCCCCAAGGTGGACGTCCACCTGATCGCGTACGACACCCAGGCGCTCGACCTCACCCCGTGGGTCCACGACCCCTTCGAGACCCTGTTGCGCACGAACCTCGGCGGCGGCACCGACGGAACGGTCGCCATGGCGCTGGCCCAGCCGAAGATCGCCGAGCCCCGCAACACCGTCGTGGTGTGGATCTCCGACTTCTACGAATGGCAGACCGAGCCGCTGTTCGAAAGCATGGCCGCCATCCACCGCTCGGGCGCCAAGTTCATCCCGGTCGGATCGGTGACCAGCTCCGGCCGCGGCAGCGTCAACCCGTGGTTCCGCGAGCGCTTCAAGGATCTCGGTACGCCGGTGCTCTCCGGCCACATCCGCAAGCTCGTCCACGAGCTCAAGACGTTCCTCGCCTGAGGCGTTCACGACCCTCACGCCGTTCACAACCTCGTTCGACGTTCACCACCCTCAAGACCCTCACGACTTCTTTCTGCTCAGAAAGGCCCTGCCATGTCCGACCTGTTGCGCGCCCCCGCCGAGATCAAGTACGCCGAGGAGCTGGACTGGCTGGAGTCCGTCGACGACGGCCCCAAGCCGTTCTCCTGGCGCCTGTCGCCGAAAATGGTCCGCCTGTTCATCCTGGGCTCCGAGCGCTCCGACGGCCTGGACAGGGAGATCTCGCAGAAGTGGTTCGGCGACCGCAGTTTCGTCGAGCGCTCCATCGTCACCCTGGCCTCCGACCGCGGCCTGCTGCTGATCGGGGATCCGGGAACCGGCAAGAGCTGGCTGGCCGAGCTGCTTTCCGCCGCGATCTCCCGCAACTCCACGCTGGTGGTGCAGGGCACGGCCGGCACGACCGAGGACCACATCAAGTACTCGTGGAACGTGTCCATGGTGATCGCCAAGGGCCAGTCACGGGAGTCGATGATCCCCTCACCGATCATGACGGCGATGGAGAGCGGCACCATCGGGCGATTCGAGGAACTCACCCGTTCCACCAGTGACGTTCAGGACGCACTGATCTCCATCCTGTCGGAGAAGTACATCTCCGTGCCGGAGCTGGACAGCGACAACATCGTCTTCGCCAAGCCCGGGTTCTCGGTCATCGCCACGGCCAACAGCCGTGACCGGGGCGTCAACGACCTGTCCTCCGCGCTCAAGCGGCGTTTCAACTTCGTGCGCATCCCGGTGGTGACGAACAAGAAGAGCGAGGCCGAGATCGTCCGCTTCCGGACCGAGGAGTTGCTGCGCCGCCACCAGATCGAGCTGGACGTCCCGCCGACGCTGCTGGACGTGCTGCTGCAGAGCTTCGCCGATCTGCGTGCGTCCGCCGCCGCGGCGGGCAGCGACGACGAGAAGCTGGAGTCCGCGCTGTCGACCGCCGAGCAGATCGGTGTGCTGGAGGACGCGATCCTGCACAGCAACTTCTTCGGCGAACGGGAGCTGACCGCCCACACCCTCGCTTCCTCGCTCGTGGGATCGCTGGCGCGGCGCGAGCCTGAGGACCTCGCCATCCTCAACAAGTACCTGCACGGTGTGGTCGAGCCGCGCAGTACCGAAGAGGGCGGGTCCTGGCCGGAGTTCCTGGAGGGCGGTCGCGACGCGATCGCGACCCTGTCGTGAACGCCGTCGTGCAGGGAAAGTCGTCGTTCGAGGCGCTGCGTACGCAGTTGCAGGACGCCGCCGGCGCGTTCGCCGACGGTCCCGACGCGCTGGAGGGCATCCTCCTCGGGCTGGTCGACGACGTCGACCGGGCGGTGCGCGAACCGCTGGAGATCTTCCCCGTCTGTCATCATTCGCCGGCTTCGGCGATCGCGATGGCGCGGCGGCTGCGGGAGAAGCAGCCCAGGACCATCTATCTGGAGCTGTGCGAGGACATGGCGCCGCTCCTGTCCGAACTGCGCAACTGCCGTCTCCCGGTGGCGGTGCAGGCGTTCGCCAGCGAGGTCGCGGGTTTCCCGCCCGAGTGGGCGCCGCTGTCCGTCGTGGCGCCGATCACCGAGGCGTCGGCCGAGTACCAGGCAATCGCGTACGCGCTGGACACACCGGGCGTCGAACTGGTCCTCGTGGACCGTTCCTCGGACCATGTGTTCCAGTGGGATGCGCGTGAGACACCGCCGGCCGATCCGGACGCGCCGCCGGCCGAGGAGGAGGTCGCGCTGCACGGTGACGCGGTCGGAGTGGAGATCGGCGACCTCCGGCCGCGCTTCGCCGAACTGGAGGAGCACCTGCTGCACCACGGTCGGGTGCGGCACTGGTCGGAGTGGTGGCACCAGTACGTCGAACTGCCGCTCGGCGACAGCGACCACGACACCTACCGGCAGGTCATGCTCCTGATCGGCAGCCTGTTCCGGCGTCTGGCACCCGGCGATCCGCAGCGGGTGCGCGTCGACGAGGACCGCGAGCGGTACATGTGGACGAGGATGCGGGAACATCTCGCCGCGTCCGGCACCGATCCCGCGGACTGTCTCTACGTGTGCGGGGCGTTCCATGCGGCCAGCCGGGTCGAGGAGTTCGGCGTCCACGGCAGCGACACCTTCGAGATCAGCCCGCCCAGTGCGAGCAAGTGGCAGTACGGCCTGATCCCGTCCAGCCACGCGGCGATCGAGGCGCAGTTCGGCCTTGCCGCCGGCTCGGTGTCGATCGCCGCGACCCAGTGGGCGAAGAACGTCAGGCGCACGCGTGTGCAGCCGTTCCGGCTCGCGGGTCAGGCGGGGGCGAAGAAGGCGACGAAGCCCAGGAAGAGCGCGGTACCCATCGCTCCCCTGTCCGCCGACCTCCCTTCGGACAAGCTCTCCGGGTTCCTGCAGCGCCCGCCCGTCCTCGACGGGCTCGACGAGGCCGAACTGATCGGCTGGTCGGTGGAGATCGTGCGCGCGGCGCGGCGCGCCGGGTACCTCGCTTCCACCGCCGATGCCATCGCCGTGTTCGAGACGTCGATCCTGCTGGCCGGGATGCGGGACCGGGCCAGGCCCACGCCGTACGACTTCCAGGATGCGGCGATCACCTGCATCGAGAAGGACAGCGTGCCGGGCCGGCGCGATGTGCGGCGCCTCGTGGAGATCATGATGGGCGGCGACCGCGTCGGCCAGGTCGGCTACGAAGCGCTGCCGCCGCTGGCGCGCGACGTGCACGACCGGCTCGCACCGCTCAATCTGAGGCTCCAACAGCGCGGTGTGCAGCGGGCGTTGCTGGACATGGCAGCCCAGCCGGAACTGGAGCGGTGCTCCGACGTTCTGTGGATGCTGCGCCAACTGATGCCGCAGGGCGCCGCACGGCCGATCATGGGTGAGCGCCGCCTTGGTGAACGGCCCATCCAGGAGTCCTGGGACCTTGCGCTGGGCACCCATCAGCGGGCGCTCATCGAGCTCGGCTACGAGGGCGTGAGCATCGAGCAGGTCCTCGAACAACGGCTTCGACGCACGGCGTACGGCCCGCACGCGACAGCGGCGACCGTCCTTCAGGCCGTCGAGGACGCGACGCTGTATCTGCGCAGCCGCCGCCTCGCCGACGAACTCGGCACGCGCGCCCTGGAGGTGCTGTCGACCGAGCGCAGCGTCGACGGTGCGCCGGAGGTCCTGCGCCAAGTGCGGCGACTGCTGGCGTACTACCGGACCAACGAACCGGTGTTGCCGACGTGGATCGAGTCCTTCGTCAAGGCCGGCTACGCGCACTACTGCACCCTCCTGCCGACGGCGTTCACCGACGAGGACGCGACCGTCCGCCAGGTCGCCGCGATGCTCGGCTTCCTCTTCAGCATGGAGCCACTGGCGTTGTCGCTCGGCTGCGACCGGACCCAGTTGGAGCTGGCGTTCGCGCAGTCGCATCCGCAGGAGCCGTCGAAGGTGGCGCTGCTGTGGGCCGCGCAGGTGCAGCTCGGGCAGCTCTCCCGCACGGAACTTCGGGCGCGTTGCGCCGAGTTGCTGGGCAACCCCTTGGTGGTCCCCGCCTATCCGCGCTACCTCAGTGGGTTCCTGCACGCGTTGGAGCCGGTGCCGCAACTGGCCGACTTCGTGGTGGAGGCGGTGTCCCACGCGTTCGCGCGGCTGCCGGATCCGGTGCTGCTGCCGTGGCTGCCCACCCTCATCACCACTCTGCGGTCGGGCGGTGCGGAGCTGGCCCCCCTTCTGATCCGTGAGGCCGGGCGCATCTTCCCCGGCCGCCTCCCGGCACTGGACACATGGGTGCCGCCATGGGACGTCCGGGCGGACACGGCAGCCGTCCCGCCGACCGGCCCCGCCGGCGGTGGCAGCGCAGGCGTCCTCCTCGCAGCCCACCCCGCCACATGCGACGCGGTGGCGGAACTCCTTGGCTGCGAGGGACCGTGGAAGATGGCCGACCCCGCCCCGGCGGGCGCGGCACTTCTCACGCGGTACGCGCATACGGCGGAGGCGCTGGGGGTGCTGCTGGCCGCAGCGTGACTTCGGATGTGTGAGCGCGCTCGGGAGCCGGGCAAGTGTGCCCGGCT
>NZ_JBEXDZ010000225.1:0-11529 GCF_040606085.1 Streptomyces sp. NPDC005485
TGCAACATCTTCAACGACGGCGCCTTCGAGGTCCTCAAGGACCAGCAACAGGCCCAGGAAGCCGTCATCCGCCTCGAACACGGACAGCCCATCCGATTCGGCACCGACGGCGCGCGCGGTGTCGTACGCGATCCGGGCACCGGGGACCTCAAGGTCGTCACGGTGACCGAGGAGAACCGGTCGCAGATCCTGGTCCACGACGCCCACACCGCGTCCCCGACCACCGCCTTCGCCCTCTCCCGCCTCGCCGACCCCGACACCCTGCACCACACCCCCATCGGCGTCTTCCGCGACATCAACCGCCCCGTCTACGACACCCAGATGGCCGACCAACTCGACACCGCCATCGAACAGAACGGAAAGGGCGACCTCGCCGCGCTGCTCGCGGGGGGCGACACCTGGACGGTTGTGGGCTGAGGGGGAACTGACAGCGACAGGGCCTGGGTGCGTTGAGTGCACCCAGGCCCTTCGTGTGCGGCGGGAGACGAGACCACGGGTGGCGAAGCCCTCCATGCCGACGCCCGCCCTATGTGCGCCCCCGCAGGGCCGCCCGCATTCGTTCAGTCGGCCGCGCGGCCCGCGTCGTATGTCTCCCTCGCCTCGGTCACGTTTCCCATGCGTCGCTCGGTCCACTCGGCCAGCGCGCGCACCTGCTCGGCCGCCTCGCGGCCCAGGTCGGTGAGGGAGTAGTCGACGCGTGGGGGGATGACCGGTTTGGCGTCGCGGTGGACGAGGCCGTCGCGTTCCAGGGTCTGGAGGGTCTGGGCGAGCATCTTCTCGCTGACGCGGCCGATCGCCCGGCGCAGCTCGCTGAAGCGGTACGGGTGGTCCAGGAGCTCGATCAGGACGAGGACGCCCCAGCGGCTGGTGACGTGTTCGAGGACCAGGCGGTGCGGGCACATCGTCTCGCCCTCGACGTTCCACTTGCCGGTGACGGAGCCCTTGCTTGCAGTCTCACTTACGGCCATGCCAGTACCTTACTTCAAAGTGGGTACTTTCCAGAAGTTAGCGCCGCTCTTAGGGTTAGTGCCAGACCCACCCCACAAGGAGCTGCGAAATCATGAGCATCGTCGTCACCGGAGCCACCGGAAACCTGGGCAAGTTCGTCATCGAGGGCCTGCTGGAGAAGGTTCCGGCCGACCAGATCACGGCCGTGGTCCGCAGCGAGGAGAAGGGCGCCGGTCTCGCCGCCCGCGGCGTGCGGATCGCCGTCGCCGACTACGACGCGCCCGAGACCTTCGTCGACGTTCTCTCCGCCGGTGACAAGGTGCTGCTCATCTCGGGCAGCGAGGTCGGCAAGGACCGCGTCGCCCAGCACAAGGTCGTACTGGACGCCGCCAAGGCGGCCGGCGTCGCGCTGCTCGCCTACACCAGCGCCCCCGGCAGCCTGACGGCCGCCCTCGCCGACGACCACCGCGGCACCGAGCAGGCCCTCCTGGCCTCCGGCCTGCCCTACACGCTGCTGCGTAACGGCTGGTACCACGAGAACTACACCGAGCAGCTCGCCCCCGTACTGGAGTACAACGCCGTCACCCACGCCGCCGGCGAAGGCCGAGTCTCCTCCGCCGCCCGTGCCGACTACGCGGCCGCCGCCGTGGCCGTACTGACGGGCGAGGGTCACGAGAACAAGACGTACGAGCTGGGCGGCGACGAGGCGTGGTCCTTCGCGGAGTACGCGGCCCAGGTGGGCAAGCAGGCCGGCAAGGAGATCGCCAACAACCCCGTCGACACCAAGACCCTCGTCGGCATCCTCGTCGGCGCCGGCCTGCCCGAGCCCTTCGCCCAGGTCCTGGCCGGCGTGGACGCGTCCGTCGAGAAGGGCGAACTGGTGGTCACCAGCGGCGACCTGTCCCGTCTCATCGGCCGCCCGACCACGCCGATCGCCGACTCCCTCGCCGCCGCCCTCAAGGGCTGAGCCAGGACCGAGCCAGGGCTGAGCCCCAGAAACCGGCCCTCCTCACGCCACCCTCGCCTGTCATGACCGTATGGCGATACGGACATGACAGGCGGGGGTGCTCGGCGTTACCTTCGTGGAGGCTGCACGGGAGCAGCCGCGCGCGAAGGAGGAGCCGGTGGCCGTGGAGTCGAAGAGCGAGCAGGGCTCCAGGAGTGAGCAGCGCATCGGGCTGCTGAACGGTTTCGCCGCGTACGGCATGTGGGGGCTCGTCCCCCTCTTCTGGCCGCTGCTCAAGCCCGCCGGAGCCGTCGAGATCCTCGCCCACCGGATGGTGTGGTCCCTCGGCGTCGTCGGCGTCGCACTGCTGGTGATGCGGCGCTGGGCCTGGCTCGGCCCGCTGCTGCGGCAGCCGCGCAAGCTCGGGCTGATCACCGTGGCGGCGACCGTGATCACCGTCAACTGGGGCGTCTACATCTGGTCCGTGAACACCGGACACGTGGTGGAGGCCTCGCTCGGCTACTTCATCAATCCGCTGGTCACCATAGCCATGGGCGTCCTGCTGCTGAAGGAACGGCTGCGGCCCGTGCAGTGGGCGGCCGTCGGCGTCGGCTTCGCCGCGGTCATCGTGCTCACCGTCGGGTACGGGCAGCCCCCGTGGATCTCCCTGTGCCTCGCCTTCTCCTTCGCCACGTACGGACTGGTGAAGAAGAAGGTCAACCTCGGCGGCATCGAGTCCCTCGCCGCGGAGACCGCGATCCAGTTCCTGCCCGCGCTGGCCTATCTGCTGTGGCTGGGGTCGAAGGGCGAGGCGAGCTTCGCCGCGCAGGGCGGGGGCCACGCCGCGCTGCTCGCGTCCACCGGGCTGGTGACCGCGCTCCCCCTCGTCTGCTTCGGCGCGGCCGCGATCCGGGTGCCTCTCTCCACCCTCGGGCTGCTCCAGTACCTGGCGCCCGTCTTCCAGTTCCTGATCGGGATCCTCTACTTCCACGAGGCCATGCCGCCCGAGCGCTGGGCCGGGTTCGCACTGGTCTGGCTCGCGCTGTCCCTGCTGACGTGGGACGCACTGCGGACGGCGCGCCGCGCTGCGCGCACGCTCAGGGCCGAGGCGCGCATCCCGAGGCCCACCGTCGCGACCGCGACGGCGGGCACGGCCGGCGCGGCCCGGAAGGCCGAGAGCATGGCATCCGGCTCCGACCCGGTGGACGCCACGCCGTAGGGCTTCCGTCGTACGACATGGGGGCCGGCCCCCGTGGATGCCAAGCCGTCGAGCTTCCGTCGTACGGCATGACGGTCGATCCCGGCGATTCCCTTGCCCGCTCGCTCATGCAACCCATACAAGTGGTTCATGACGCACACTCCCCTGCACTGGAAGCTCGTCATCGACACCGCCGACCCGCACGCCCAGGCCGATTTCTGGGCCGGCGCCCTCGGGTACCGGGTCGAGGACAACAGCCCGCTGATCGAGCGCCTGCTGGGCGTCGGCGCCGTACCGGCCGAGCTCACCGTCGAGTCGCACGGCCGCAAGGCGTGGCGTGACCTGGCCGCTGTACGGCATCCGGACGACCCGTACGAGGAGGAGAGCGGGACCGGGCTCGGACGGCGGCTGCTGTTTCAGCGGGTGCCCGAGGCGAAGTCCGGGAAGAACCGGCTCCACCCCGACCTGCACGTCGGGGCCGAGCGGCGGGCGTCCGAGGTCGAGCGCCTGGAGGGGCTCGGTGCGAGCGTGCTGCGCCATGTGAAGGAGCCCGGGGGAGAGTGGGTCGTGATGGCGGATCCCGAGGGCAACGAGTTCTGCGTGCAGTGACGTGACGGGAGCGGCCCCTCAGCGGCGCGGGCCGGGGGCCTGGCTCCTCGCACCCAACTCCCTTACTGCGGAGGCGCGTTCCACGGCGAGCGCCTGTACCCGTCCCGGTGTGGATTCCGAGCGCAGACGGGCGGCGACCGTCGACGGCATACGGGTGCCTCGGGCGGCGTCGCCCGCGACCCGGGAGCGCAGGGCGCCCACCAGGGCCAGATGATGCTGGAGTTGGTCGGGGGTGAGCGTCTCCACGGAGACGCTCACCGCTGCCCGTACGGCGGCGGGGTGTGCCGGGATCGGGGCCGCACCCCGTGAGGCGACGCGAGCCGGGTCCAGGCCGGCGGCGCGGAGAGCGGCGGCCTTTTCCCGGCGGTCGGCCGCGGAGGAGTGGGGCGCGGCCGCACGGTCACGCCGCGTATCGCGTCGGCCGCCGCCCGGCTGAATCGTGCGCCAACTCATCGTGCCGGTCAGCTCGTTGACGGACACCTCGACCCGGGGACGGGGCGAGCGCCGATGGGCGGCGGCTGAACGCTCGCTCGGGCGGCCACCTGCGTGGGCGCCCGTGGGGCCAACTGCAGGGAGCGCGTGCACGGGCAGCGGCCTCGGGTCGTCGCGGTCACTGGCCATGGGCGCGGGGGCTCTGGTTGTAGGGGTTGTCGACGATGGCGCGGGCGCGCTCGGCGAGGCGGTTCATACGGGAGCGGGCCGATTCGAGCTGCTCGATGTCGTCGGCGGCGGGGCCGCTGTCGGCCGCGAGTTCGCTCCACACGCCGATGAGGTCACGGCCGAGGTGCAGGCCCTGGTACGGGTCGCGCACCGCGCGCCAGGCCGCCGCCGCGCTCTGCACGTTGCCGTACGCGGCGCGCGGGTCCCGGTGCCGTCGGCGGACCTGCGCGAGGTCCAGCGACAGGTGGAAGGACCGGAGCGCGTCCCCGGCCAAGTAGGCGATGTACGCGGTCAGTTCGCGCAGGCGCAGCACCTCGGGGTGCTCCTGGCCGAGGGACGCCGAGGCCTCCGCGACGGCCCGCTCGGCCATCTCCGCGGCCGCCTCGATCCGTCCCATCTTCACGGCCTCGTTGATCTGCGCCACCGGCTCCGCGAGGAAGCCCGGAACGTCCTGCGAACCCGCTCCGGCCGCCGACCCGTCCTCCGGGCTCGGCGCCAGCACGGCCTCCGCGACCGCGTCGAAGCCCCGTACGGGCGCGGGCTTCGGCTCCGGCTCCGGCTCCATCACCGGCATGGCCGCCACGGCGGGTGCCGGCTTCGGGGCGGGCGCCGGGGCCACCATCGGCAGCGGGGTGGGCACGGGGTCGATGACCGCGGGCTTCGGGGTGGGGGGCACCGGCTCCGTGACCGGCGGACGCGGCGTGGATTCCGGTACGGCGACCTCCTGGGCCCCGTTCTTCTCCCACGCCAGCGGCGTCATCGGCACGGGAGGGGCCGGCCGCGCCGGACGGCCGGTCGGCTCCACGGCCGGACCGTACCCCGTCGCCGGGCCGAACTCCCCTACTGGAGCAGCTACTTGGGGAGGAGACACGGCCTTCTGCGGCGACTGCGACTGCGACTCCGGCTCGGGTTCGGGCTCCCGCTCGGGCTCCGGTACGGCGCGGAGCACGAACGTCGGCGCGCCGGCACTGGCCGGGGCGGGGGCGGGGGCCGCCGGGGCGGGAGCAGTGACGGGTGCCGAAGGCTCAGCCGCGGACGCGGCAGGAGCAGGCGTCGCGGGCGCAGGCGCAGGCAGCGGCTTCGGTTCCAGCTCCGGTTCCGGCACCGCCCGCAGGACGAACGTCGACGGCGTGGGCCCGGTCGGCTCCTCCACCGCCCGCAGCACATGCGTGGCCTTGTCCCGGGCCGGAACGGGCGGCGCCTCGGGCGGGGCAGGCGCCTGGGGCGCCGGCGGTGATGCCTGGGGCACCTGCGGCACCTGAGGCACCTGAGGTGCCTGAGGCGCCTCGGCAGCGGGTGCGGCGGCCACCGGAGCGGCGGGCATGACGGGCATGGCCGGCACGTCCGGCGTCGGCGGAGCCGGTTCGGCGGTCGCCGGCGGCCCCACCCGTACCGGCTCCCCCGCGTACCGGCTCGACCCGTCCACGTCCACGTGGAGCGGGACGACGAAGCCGATGCACTCGTCGCGGACCGTCGCGAGGACCGGGTGGCCGGTGGCGAGGGCGAGGCGGTGGAGGTAGTTGAGGACGGCGTCCTGGGCGGTCTCGCCCTGGGCGGCGACGATCGGCATGCCGCCCACCAGCGCGGCCCCGGACGCGGGCACGTGGACGTCGATGGGCGTCACCCCGGGAGGCGCCTGCCCCTCGGAGGCGTTACCCGGCGCGGAACGACGCTGTGCCCGCTTGAGTTCCCGCTTCTGTTCGCGGCTGAGTCGAGACATCGGTTCCCTCACACGGGTTGATCAGAGAAGGAAGAGGCAGAGGACGAGGAAGCGGCAGAGGACGACGAGGAGTCGGATTCGGACAATGACACGGACGGGGACGCGGACGGCGGCACCGCCGCATCCACCGTCGTCACCTGGCTGACCCGCCACGGCTTGCCCTTGCCCGAGCGTGTCAGTGTCAGAAAGACGTTCGCGCGCGGACCCGTCCCCGTCCAGCCGTCACGGCCATGAGCCTTGCCGTTGACGAAGAGGGCCCGGTAGGCGAGGGAGGGGGTGTCGGTGGGTCCGTCGCCGTCGTCGTCGAAGGTCACCGACACCGTCGTCCACGCCTTGTGGTCCGCCCAGACGTTCCACGCGTCGCCCGCCCCGCTCGCGGGGCGGTACGAACGCTCGTCCGCGGCCTTCTTCGCCGTGAACCAGCGCGCCGAGCGCAGTACGGCGTCGTGCGGGCTGGTGTCGTACTTGGTGTCATAGCCGTACGCCACCTCCGTCCACGCCTTCGAAACCGCCGTCGCGTCCGTGGCCTCGACGCCCGTCGGGCTCGGCACCTGCGCGTCCGCACCCAGCGGCTTTCCCGACGGCAGGGGCGCTTTCGGCGCCACCGAGGGGGCGGCGGAGGGCGACGAACCCGCCGCACCCACCGATCCGCCCTGGTCCTTCAGACCACAGCCGGTCAACGCGACAAGCCCCGCCAGGGACACCGCCACGGCGCCGATCTTCCTCGTACGCATCCTCGCCTCCCTCCTTCTCGTGCCCGCACTCCTGCGGGTCCTGGTGTCCGTGCGCGCTCCGGCCCGCACGTCCGCCTGCCCGTCGGCCGTCATTTCAGCCCCAGCCAGGGTGCCGGATCCACGTACTTGCTGTTCTGCATGACCTCGAAGTGCGCGTGCGGTCCGGTCGAGTATCCGGTCGAACCGACCGCGCCGACCTGCTGCCCGACCTTGACCTTCTGCCCCACGCTCACGCTGAGGGCGGACATGTGGTTGTACGTCGTCTCGATGTGGTCGCCGTTGATGGTGCCATGGTCGATGATCACGCGGTTTCCGTAACCGGTGGACCAGCCCGCGAAGGTGACCGTACCGTCCCGGGCCGCCTTGAACGGCGTACCGGCCGCGGCGCCGAAGTCGATACCGGTGTGCAGCTTGTAGACGTGCAGGATCGGGTGCATGCGCATGCCGTACGGGGAGGTGACGGGCGGGTTGCCGGGAATCGGCATCGCCATCTGCTGCCCGTCCGGAATCTTGCCCGGTGCGTCGTCCACCGACTCGTACTTGGATATCAGTGACTTGATACGGGCGACGTAGCCCTGGGTCTCCTGGTACGGCGGCATGCCGTGGTACTGATGCACCGCGCCCGGACCCGCGTTGTACGCCGCGAGCGCCAGGTCGAGGGTCTCGCCCGACGCCTCACCGCGGTCCTTGTAACCCTGGACCTGCTCGGCGAGGGCGCAGTCGTAGCGGCCCTGCGCCATGATCGCGTCGCCGGGGTCGAACGGGGACGCCCGGCCGTTGCCGTCGTCGTCCTTGCCCCAGGTCACCCAGGTCCCGGGCATGAACTGCGACAGGCCCTGGGCGCCGACCCCCGGGGACACGGCGTTCGGGTTCCAGCCCGACTCCGCCTCGATCTGCGCCGCGATGACGGCCGGCTTGATGACGTCGCACATGCCACCCGCCTTAAGGACCCAGGGCACGTACTGCGCAGGTACCTCGCCCTCCTTGAGCCCGCCGCCGACACCGCTTCCCTGGCCCTCGGCGGCCGCGCCCTCACCGCCGCCACTCACCGCGACCATCATGATCACCGGCATGAGCACGGCGGCGACGCAGCCGCCGACCACCCAGCCCATGCTTCCGCCCCCGTTGGACATCGGCTCCCCTCGGCCTCAAGATCCGGTCGTGTGTACGACGTTGAGTCTCTCGGCTCACACCCGCTCCCCGCGTCACTGCGACGTCACAGGCTCGTCCCAGGAACTCACGCCCCGTTACCGAACCCGTCCGGGCGACGTGAAGATCGGTGGGCGACGACGAAGGGAACTGGCGATGCAGGCAACGCAGGGGATCGCGCAACAGGGCGCGAAGGGGGCCGAGATCGGGCCCGAGATTTGGATACGCGGGCCGCTGACCGGCGGCGAACCGGAGCCACAGCCGGACGACCCCGGCCAACTCCTGGTGACAGCAAGGCAGTTCGCCTGGGTCGCCACACACGGCGGCGCCGGCGCCTCGACACTCTCCGCCGTCTTCGGCGGCCATGACGCGGGCCGCAGCTGGCCCCGGCCGGACCAGGGCGAGCCCGGATCGGTCCTCCTCGTCGGGCGGACACACGCCGCGGGACTGGAGGCCGTGTCACACACCCTGGACATCTTCCGGCGCGGCGACGCGCCGCCCGGACTCGACCTCGACGCCATCGTGCTGGTCGCGGACGCGCCCGGCCGGCTGCCCCGGCAACTCACCCAGCGCATCAAGGTGATCGCCTCGGTGATCGACGTCTACCGCGTGCCGTGGGTGCCCGCGTGGCGCACCGGCGACCTGGCCGCCGAACCGCCGCGCGAGTGCGCCCAGTTGGCCCGACTGACCGGGGGCCCGGCCCCCCTGCCCGCAAGGAGGGGCAACCGATGAGCACCCTGCAACTGGCCAACGCCGTACTGGACACGCCTCTTGGCTCGACCCTCGCCGCGGGCGCCAACGTGACCGGCCCGCTCAACACGGTGCTGAACTGGATGGCCTGGATGGTCACGGCCGCGGGTGTGGCCGGACTGCTGATCGTGGGCACCCGGATGGCGATCGCCGTGCGGACCGGTGACGGCGAGGAACATCTGAGCCAGTTCCTGACCGTGATGGGCGCCTGTGTGATCGGCGCGACGGCAGGACCGATCGTTTCCACCGTCATGCCCTGGCTCTGATCCCGCGTCAGCACGCGCGTCAGCACCCGAAATCAGCTTGAACTCGGCCCGAACCAGGCCGAAATCACCTCGAACTCAGACCGAATCAGCTCCGGCCCAGCTCCGACTCAGCCTCGGGTCCGGACCTGATTCGTTGTCATGCCCCGGCTCTGACGCCCCGCTCACGTGACGAGATCTTCCCGTCTGTCACGGACACGTCACCGACTGGTGCTGGATCACTACATCGCTTGGCTCAACCTCACAGGAGTCGCCAAGCTCACTGTGCAGCCGGGAACCCGGGCGGAACATCCGCCCTCCACCGGAACTCGCCTCACACGAGGCGCCCTTCGCAACCACCGCTCACAGCACGCACTACGTCGGCGGCAGCCGACCACATCGGGGAGTAGTCATGTTCAACGCGATAGCGGCCAAGGCCCACATCTACCTGGCGGACGGAACGGTCCCCAACCCCACGAAGGACGCGCCGACCGAACTGACCGGCAAGGTCGACACCGTCCTCGGCATCCTCGCCTGGGCCGGCACCGCGGCGGGCGTCGCGGGTGTCCTGATCACCGGCGCCATGATGGCGATCTCCATGCGCCGCGGCGAGGGCTCGGAGCACATGGGCCGCCTCGGCATGGTCCTCGGCGGCTGTGTCCTGGTCGCCACCGCCGGCCCCGTCGTCACCTTCGTCTTCGCGTGACCGAAGCCCCGTCCGACACCCACTGATTCGAAGGGAGCGCAAGCATGCTGAACTCCGGCCGGTCCCGCGGGGGCAGCGGGGAGTGGGAGCAGCCGTTCTGGCAGCAGCGAGGCTGGATCCTCTCGGCCGGGTTCCTGCTGGTGCTGCTCGTCCTCGCCGTCTTCACGATGGCCACCCACGACGACAAGCCGGCGGGCGCTGCGGCGGACCCGACCCCGACGGCGACCGCCACGAAGGACGACGACGACCACAGCGGCGACAAGGGCAGCGGCGGCGGGTCGGACACCCGGCCCGCCGGCTGCCGCACGGACGACAAGGACCAGGCCAAGCCGGCCAAGGTCCCCGCGGACTTCCACTGGAAGGCGGACGGCACCGGTCTGGTGCCGGTGTCCAAGACCTCCGGCCCGCTCAAGTACGACGGGCCCGTGTGGTCCTGCTTCGCGCACACGCCGATGGGCGCGGTGCTCGCCGCCCACTCCATCACCGACCACCTGAGCTACCCGGGCTGGCGCACGGTCGTCGACCGCCAGGTCGTGCCGGGTGCGGGCCGGGACGCGCTGATCTCCAGCCGCTCGCAGGACGACGACAAGCCCACCTCGGGCAAGGCCGACGCCGGAGGCTACGCCGGCTTCTCCGTCCTCGCTTACAACAAGGAAGAGGCAACCGTCATGCTCCTGCTCCGCGGCCCCAACGCCGCGTACGGCTCCGCCTCGGTGAGCGTGCGCTGGCAGGACGGCGACTGGAAGCTCGCGCCCGACGCGGACGGCACGGTGTACGCGGGGATGGCCCAGGTCGGGGGCACCAAGGGCTTCGTCACCTGGGAGGCGTGAGATGTCCTGCACCTGGAAGGCCTACGACTGCATAGGCGCCGGCTTCAACTGGATCGTCGGCGGAACCGGTGAGGCGCTGGCCGCCGGCGCCGTGGAGACCTTCGCCAAGGCGATCGGCGAGGCCGCGTCGCAGGTACTCAAGGCGCTCAACGGCGTCTGGCTGCAAGTCAGTCCGGGCGATCCGACCAATCCCGTCAATGACATCCAGGCCGAGACGAGCTGGCTGGTGGCCTACGTCGCCGTGGCCTCCCTGCTGGTCGCGGCGATACGGATGGCCATCGACCGCAAGGGCCAGACCATGCGGCAGGCCTTCAACGGGATGTGGAAGGTCATCCTCGTCGCGGGGGTGGCGACGACGGGCATCCAACTGCTCAACAACGCGTCGGACGCGTACGCACAGGAGGTCTACAAGAAGGCCGAACTGGGCACTACGGCGGACAAGATCCTCGGCGTCATGGTCCTGGACTCACCGGGGCTCGTGCTCATCTTCGGTCTGCTGGTGATGCTGTCGACCTTCGTGCAGATCTGTCTGATGTACATCCGCATCGGTGTACTGATCATGCTCGTCGGCACGCTGCCGCTGGCCGCCGTCTCCTCCATGACCGGGTGGGGCGAGGGCTGGTGGAAGAAGCACATCGGCTGGCTCGCGGCCTGGCTCCTCTACAAACCGGCGGCCGCGTTGATCATCTACTCGGCGACGGCGATGACCAACAGTGCCAAGGGCCAGACGAACGAGGCCGGGAACCTCAACCAGACCATCGCGGGCATGGGCATGCTGATCCTCTCGGTCTTCGCGCTGCCCGCCCTGCTCAAGCTGATCGTCCCGGCCACCGCCGCACTGGGCGGCACGTCCGGCGGCACGGTCACGCTCAATGCCGTCAACAACGTCGCCAGTGGTGCCGTCAACATCGCCGCGAACAGCAGTGGAGGCGGCGGCGGGGTGGAAGTCGATGAAGTCCAGGCCGGCGAGCTCACCGATGGGGACGGAGTCGCGTCCGGCGAAGGGGTGGCCGTCCGGGACGACGAGGTCGATCACC
>NZ_JBEXDZ010000226.1:0-11500 GCF_040606085.1 Streptomyces sp. NPDC005485
TTGCGGGGGCGGTTGATCGAGGAGTTGGGTGTGGAGCCGGCGCCGCAGTTGCAGCGGTTGCATCAGGCGATGTTGTCGGTGGATCCGTTGCTGGACCAGCTGGCGTCGCCGCGTTGTTCGTCGACGTTCGACCTGTTCGCCGCCTGAGCCCATTTACCCGCCCACCAGGGGAGTCGGGCCGGGCAAGGCAAGGACGACCGGCTCTCCCGGCGACCCTGCGCCGCACCCACGGCGTCACCTGCTTCCACCCAGCTATTCCGTCGGCGATGACCAGCTGTGCGGCGTTGTCCCGTGGCCGCAAAGGCACCGTCAACACCCTGGCCGCGTCGAGCCGTGCTTCACCCCGACCTACGCCTCCTGGACCAACCCGAACGAGGCCCACTTCGGCCCGCTGCGGCAGTTCATCGCAGCCTAATGGGACTTGCCGGGTGGAGACTCGGTGCCGTAGCCGCCAGCAGGTGAGCACTTTCGCAGCCGGAAGCAGTCGACTTCTGTGGTCAGACCGTGCCCCTGCTGGTCGGCCGGGAGGCCAGACCGCTGATGGGGTGGCGTGCCCGCCGGGCAGTGGGGCGTGAGCACTGGATCCATTAGGCCGCGTGCCGTGCTTTCCGCAGGCTGCACCACATATGACGGTACGGATTGGGGGCGGGTCTGTTGCTGCTGATCGGTGATGATTGGGCCGAGGACCACCACGATGTCGAGGTTCAGGACGAGACCGGCCGGAAGCTGGCCACCGCGAACCTGCCTGACGGGGTGGAGGGCATCGCCGAGCTGCACGAACTCGTCGGTTACGTCCGAGCCGTCGATGGTCTCGCTGCGCCTGCGCGCACTCGCGTGGTCGCGGCCCCGCTCCGGCGGGTGCCGGCAGTAGTCACGAGCCGCAGCAGCCGCCCGCCGATGCCAGACCGGCGGGAGCCGCCGCCGCGGCCGGTGCGCCGAGCTGGACGAGCTGGGGCGCAGGGGCGTAGGGGCCTCCACTGTCCCGCTGGTCGGCCTCGGGGGCATCGAAGAGGCCGGCGCCGCCGCACACGCCGGTCTCGGGGAGGGTGAGTTCGACACGGTCGGCAGCCTCGGCGTCGCCGGCGATGGCGGCGACGACGGAGCGGACCTGTTCATAGCCGGTCATGGCCAGGAAGGTCGGTGCGCGGCCGTACGACTTCATGCCAACGAGGTACACGCCCTGTTCGGGGTGGGAGAGCTCGCGGTGGCCGTGCGGGTAGACGGTGCCGCAGGAGTGCTGGTTGGGGTCGATCAGCGGGGCGAGCTCGACCGGGGCCTGCAGGCGCTCGTCCAGTCCGAGGCGGAGCTCGGACAGGAAGGACAGATCGGGTCGGAAGCCGGTCAGCACGATGACCTCGTCCACCGGGTCGAGACGACGACCGTCCTCGCCCACCAGGACCAGGCGTCCGTCGCTGTCGCGCTCGATGGCGTCGGTACGGAAGCCGGTGACCGCGTCCGCGTGCCCCTCGTCGACGGCGGCCTTGGCCGCGAGGCCGAGGGCGCCGCGGGCGGGCAGCTGGTCGCCTTCCGCACCCCCGAAGGTGGATCCGGAGATGCCCCGGCGCAGGATCCATACCGCCTTCGTGCCGGCGCCGCCGTCAGCCTTGGCCAGGTCGGCGAGGTAGGCGAGCGCGGTGAAGGCGGAGGCGCCGGAGCCGACGACGGCGGTGCGTTTGCCCGCGTACCGGGCCCGGACGACCGGGTTCTTCAGGTCCGGGACGCGGTAGGCGACGCGGTCGGCCGCCGTACGCTCGCCGATGGCGGGAAGACCGCTGCCGCCGGCCGGGCTGGGGGTGGTCCAGGTGCCGGAAGCGTCGATGACCGCGCGGGCGAACAGCCGCTCCTCACGGCCATCGGTGTCGGCGACGTGGACGACGAAGGGCTGGGTTTCGCGGTCGGCGTCCACGATCCTGTCCCGGCCCGCGCGGGAGACGCCGGTGACGCGAGCGCCGGTGCGGACCCGGTCGCCGAGGACGTTGGCCAAGGGCTGAAGGTACTGCTCGGCCCAGTCGCCGCCGGTGGGGTAAGTCGCGGGGTCGGGCCGTGTCCAGCCGGTCGGAGCGAGAAGCTTTTCGGCGGCAGGGTCGACCACTTCGCCCCAGGTGGAGAACAGCCTGACGTGCGCCCACTCGCGCACCGCCGCACCGGCGGCCGGGCCGGCTTCCAGGACCAGGGGCTCGATGCCGTGACGTGTGAGGTGGGCGGCTGCGGCCAGACCGGCGGGTCCGGCTCCGATCACGACGACGGGCAGCTCGGTGATGGCGGGCGCGTTCACGGTGACTCCTTGCGTGTTTCGACGTCTGTCGATGGCTTGCGCGGCCCAGCATGACACTTGTATTGATGAACGTCAACATAGACATTTATCGAATTCATGGGCTTCGTTCACGGCCTGGCCTCACCGCTGCCAACGCTTTGCGGGGGCGACCGGCTCCGCGGGGCCGTAGCGGTGAACATGCCTGAGAAAGTCCGGCGCGGGTGTCCCGGGGCGCCTGCGTCCGTTCGTCCTTACTGTGAGAGCCGGCGATCGGCGCCGGCCGGATCCCTGTGAGGAGCGAGCTGTCATGCCTCAGTACGCCGCGCTCATCTACGCCTCCGACGTCGACCCGACAAAGCCGGAGGCCGCCGAGATGATGAAGGACTACAACGAGTTCCATGAGGGTGCCCAGTCAGTGATCCGCGGCGGCGCGGCGCTGTACCCGACCGCGACCGCGACGACGGTCCGCGTCACCGGCGGCAAGTCAGGCGATGTCGTCACCACCGACGGGCCGTACGCCGAGACGAAGGAAGCACTGACCGGCTTCTACCTCATCGAGTGCGCCGACCTGGACGAGGCCGTCAAGGTGGCCGCGCGGATCCCGGGTGCCTGGGGCGGCGCGATCGAGGTCCGGCCCGTCGTCGACTTCGGCCGGTGACCCACGCCGGGGACGCGGTCGCGCGGCTGGTCCGGGACGAGGGCACCCGGGTGCTGGCCACGCTGGTCCGCGTCACCGGCAGCGTCGACCTCGCCGAGGATGCGGTCCAGGACGCCGTCGTGCGCGCGCTGGAGACGTGGCCGCGCGACGGCGTCCCGGGAAACCCGCGCGGTTGGCTGCTGGTAGCGGCCCGCCATCGTGCGGTGGACGTGATCCGCCGCGAAGCCAAGCGGCTCGGCAAGGAGGTGGACGCGATGCCGGCCGTCGACCCGTGCCCCGACCCGGTCGCCGTCCGAGACGACCTGCTGCGGCTGGTGTTCACGTGCTGCCACCCGGCGTTGTCGCTGGAAGCGCAGGTCGCTTTGGCGCTTCGTACGTTGGGCGGTTTGTCGACCGCAGAGGTGGCTCGAGCCCTGCTGGTCCCCGAGGCGACGATGGCGAAGCGCCTGACCCGGGCGAAGCAGAAGATCGCCACGGCGCGCATCCCGTATCGGGTGCCTTCGGCGGAGGAACTGCCGTCACGCCTGGCCGGGGTGGCGTCGACGGTGTACCTGATCTTCAACGAGGGGTACACGAGCCGCTCGGCGCTGCTCACCGAAGGTGTCCGCCTGGCCCGCCTGTTGGCGTCGCTGATGCCGGACGAGCCCACGGCGCTGGGGTTGCTGGCGCTGGTGCTGCTGCAGGACGCCCGGCGGGCCGCACGGTTCGACTCGTCCGGCCTGCCGGTGCTGCTGGCCGCACAGGACCGGACCAAGTGGGACAGCGAGCTGATCAAGGAGGGCGTCGCGCTGGTGGGTGTCGGCCTACGCCGTACACCTGCGGTCCCCGACGCGTACGTGGTCCAGGCGGCGATCGCCGCCTGCCACGACTTGGCCCCTTCCTACGCGGAGACCAACTGGGACGCGGTGATCTCCTGGTACGACGTCCTGCTGTCGGTCCAGGACACCCCGGTCGTCCGGCTGAACCGTGCGGCAGCGGTGGCGGAGAGGGACGGGCCGGCGGCGGGCCTGGCCTTGGTGGACGAGCTACCCGGCCTCGCGGAATACCCGTGGTGGCACGCGTCGAGGGCGGAGTTGTTGCACCGCTTGGGTTCCCCGTCGGCAGGGGCCGCACTGGCCCGCGCGGAGGAAACCGGATTGCCCGCCGCGCACGTGGCGCATTTGCGGGCCCGAATGAAAAGCGAAACCCCCTGACGAGACGCCCGGGGTTTCGAAGAGAGCGGATGACGGAAATCGAACCCGCCTCTTCGGTTGGGCACTTGGGGTGATCATGCTCGAATGTGGCCCTGCCCTGCGGACGAGGCTGTCTCCTGGCACCCGCTGTTGACCTTGGTTGACCGGCCTGAATGGGACGCATCGTTCCTCTCCTTCTGTTGTTCAAGCCAGCGCGTGAAGTTCGGGAGCAAAGAAAAATGAACGATCTACTTGCAAGTGCCGTCGCTGCGCACGGTGGTATGGACCGGTGGAATCGCATCCGGACGATCACCGTGGACGCCGACATCACCGGTGCCTTCTGGCAGTTGAAGGGAAAGGGTGATGCGCTAACGAACATTCGCTGCGACGTGGACACCACTCGGGAGCGGCTGACCATGGAGTTCCTTGGTCAAAACCGCAGGTCGGTCTTCGAGCCCGACCGGGTGGTCCTACAGCAAGCGGACGGAGCGATCGTCGAGACGCGCGACAATCCGGAGCGGTCGTTCGACGGTCACCAGTTTGAGACGCCGTGGGACGACATTCATCTTGCATACTTCACAGGGGAAGCACTGTGGACGTATCTGAATGCGCCGTTCCTGTTCACCTGGCCGGGGTTCGTCTCGGAAGAGATCGCCCCGATCGAGGCCGATGGTGAAGAGTGGCGACGGCTGCAGGTAACTTTCCCCGCCGAAATCAAGAGCCACACCCGAACGCAGGTGTTCTGCTTCGGACCTGACGGTCTCCTGCGCCGCCATGACTTCACCATTGACGTCGTCGGCAGGACCGTCGAGTCACAGCTTTACGCGGCCGGCTACCGTGATGTCGACGGCATCATTATTCCTGGTACGCGACGGGCCTACGCACCCGCAGGCGATGACCAGATTGTCTTCGTCGCCATCGACATGGCTGATATCGCCGTCCGTTGATCTGACTGCCCGTCCATACGAGGACATCGCACCCGTTCCGGCAGGCGACGTACAACGGTGTGGACAGGCCGCGAGCTTGACCGGTCGGAGCCGGTGCCGTCCGGCTCGGTAGCGCTCGACGGCCGCGCGGGTGCGGTGCATGTCCCCGCTGCTCAGGCCGAGTGTCCTGGGCAGGCCGGGGTGGCCGACACGTTCCACTTCGTGGTTCGCGTCAGCCACCAACATGCCGTGGTGTGGTCAGAGTTCGGCGAGTGGGCAGCCCAGAAGCCCTGGCGCGGCGTCAGGCGCGGGGGAACGCCTGGCCCTCCAGGCGGAAGACGCGCTCGGCCTCGCCGCGGTGGGTGGTGTGCAGCTCCCAGTACAGCGGGGAGATCTGCTCGGGCTTGGCCGCCTCCAGGCCCGGGATGACGGAGACACCGATCGAGGAGTCGATGCCGACGTGGGCGGCCTGGATGCCGGTGTCGGCCAGTTCCGCGTGCAGGTTCTTGACCCAGTTGCGCAGCGCCGCGGCGGCGGCGTTGACGTTGGCCACCCGAGGGTCGGGCCAGATCGAGCCGGCGCCGGTGGTGAACAGCAAGGTGCCCGCTCCGGCCTCACGCATGGCGGGCAGCACCGCCTGGGTGGCGGCGATGGCCCCGTAGAGCTGGAAGTTCATCTCCGTCTCCACGTGGGAGGGCTCGGTTGCTGTCGGGGCGGTCAGGGCTGTGGAGCCGAACGTGCCGACCGGGGAGTACTCCAGGACGTCGATGCGGCCGAACCGTGCGGCGGCGTCCTTGAGTGCCTGGGTGAGGGCGTCGCGGTCGAGCACGTCCGCGGGGAACGCGGCGGCGGTGATGCCCTCGGCGGTGAGCTGGTCGACGAGGCTGTCCAGCTTGTCGCGGTTGCGGGAGATCAGGGCGACGTTGAAGCCCTGGGAGCCGAAGGTGCGGGCGATGGCCAGGCCCAGCTGGGGGCCGGCTCCGATGATGGCGATGCTGGTCACAGCGATCCCTTTCGTCATGCCTTGGTGGGGGTGTCGATGAGAGCCCCGCCCGGCGGTGCAGGCTCCGGGCGCCTCAGGACCCTCGCGATCTGGATAGGTCACTCCATTTTGCAGGTATCTGGATAGGCCGTTCCGTTTCGCCGGATCACCGTAACACGGAAAATGGATAGGCCGCTCCAATTGCTAGAGTGATGGGCATGACCCCTCGCACTCCGCGCCCCGACACCTCCGGCGACCGGCCCCTGCGCAGCGACGCCGAGCGCAACCGGGAACGGATCATCGCTGCCGCTCGTACCGTCTTTGCGCGTGACGGCCTGGATGCCTCCATGGCATCCGTGGCCCGCGAGGCAGGCGTGGGGATCGCCACCCTCCTTCGCCGCTTCCCCGCCAAGGCAGACCTGGTCGCCGCCGTCTTCGCCGACCGTATGGACGCCTACGCCGAGGCGGTAGCCACCGCGCTCGACAACCCCGATCCGTGGGACGGCTTCACCGGCTACATCGAGGCCGCCTGCGCTATGCAGGCCGCCGACTATGGCTTCGCCGACGTCCTGACCACGACCTTCCCCACTGCCAAAGCCATGGAGCAGCGCCGCAACGAGGCGTACGAGGCCATGCTGGAGCTCATCAGCCGCGCCAAGGCCACCGGCCGGCTGCGCGAGGACTTCGACCCATCGGACCTGGTCCTGATCCACATGGCCAACGCCGGCGTCGTCAACGCCACCGGCCAGGCCGCCCCCGACGCCTGGCGGCGTGTCGTTGCCCTACTGATCCAGTCCTGCGAAGCCCCGGCCCGCGGCCCCCTACCCCCCTCACCCGCCCACGAGGCCCTCTACAAGGCCATGCTCCGCGACAGTCCGACTGACCCCACCAGCTGACCCCACCCAAGAGGCAGGCATCCAGCGCCATGGGCCCTCCAGCGGTCTCGCTGCTGTTGAGGCGGCCAGGGGTTGTCAGTGGCTGGTGAAAGGATCACCGCCATGGTCCCCGTACGTACTACACCGCCGCGGCCTGTGGACGTGACCGCGGTCTTTCCTGAGCTGGCTCCGTTGGCGCGTGCCGCGATTCGGCTGCATCCTCGCGCCGGATTGCCTTCGATCAGGGAGAGCTCAGTCGGGGGGCCGTTGCTGTGGCCGGCTGAGGAGCCCTGGCCGCACTGCGAAGGCACGCACGTGGACAGCGGGTTCCGCCAGTCGCCGGCACAAGTGCGGCTCGACAGGCGCGTGCGGGCCCGGCTGCACCGTAATCCCCATGGTCCCGCGTTCACGCCCGAGGAGGAGGCGATCAAGGAACGGAACGCCTCGATGCTCGCGGAACGCCTCGCGGCCGGCCCTCCGGGGCCCGCGGAATCTCCGGTCCCCATGTTGCCCGTGGCCCAGCTGTATCTGCGCGACATACCTTTGTTGCGGCCGCCCGGCCAGGCCGATCTGCTCCAGGTTCTCTGGTGCCCCTACGACCACGATCCGGATTACAAGCCGTCGACCGCACTGTTCTGGCGATCCGCCGCCACGGTCGTCGACGTTCTGGCCACACCGCCAGAACCGTATGAGGCGGACTGGCCGGGATATGTGCCCGAGCCGTGTCTGCTGGCACCAGAAGCAATCACCGAGTACCCCAACAGCCTCGATCTGAGCCCGCAGATGCGGCTGGCGGTGGGGGACTGGAGCAGGTGGCAGACAGCCGACGTCGGCGTGGACAGCTCGTACGCGGACTATCCGGCGGAGTTCTACGACGGCCATCTGGCCGACGCTCCCGGCTGGAAGGTCGGGGGCTGGCCGCCATGGGGCCGCACCGACCCGTACCGTCGAAACTGCGGTGTGTGCGACGTGCAGATGGTCCCGCTGCTGACCATCGCCTCCTTCGAATGGGACGGCGGTGAGGGACGCGGCTGGGCGCCCTACGAAGACCAAGCCGCCGCCTACGCCGACGGTCATCGTGCCGGCCAGGACCCCGCGCAACCGACCAGGATAGAAGTAGGCAGCACCGACAACATGCAGTTCTACGTCTGCCCGACCTCTCCCGAGCATCCGCACACCGACCTGATCCAATGAGCTGTCGGGCCCCACACCCTCCGTGGCCGGCGACAGAAGTTGCTGCCGAGTCAGGGTGTGTGACAAGCCGCTTGCCTCACTGATGTCGGCCAGACTGCTTCGACCAGTCCCAATCTCCACGTCATCCGGCTATAACGGTGACAACTACCGAGCCCCGGCACGCTACTTCGGGAGGGGTAGCGCGCTGGCTCCCCCGCCGTCGCAGGTGAAGCCTCACCGACGAAGCAGTGCCGCTCCGCCGACATGATCGGCTGCAGCGTCATGGGTTTTCTCGATACTCCACAGCGTGGCCGATGAGTTTGTGGCTCCCGGCCGGTCCAAGCTCATGACACCCCAGGAAAGGACACTGCCATGTCGGAACTTCTCGTCGACTTCATCACCACCCTCGACGGCCACGCATCGGGAGAGGGATGGCCCGGGTTCTGGGGCCTTGAGGGCCCGGAGTACCTCGCATGGCTCGGCGAGCAGCCCGAGGTCACCTACCTGATGGGAGCGAACACGTACCGCCTGATGTCGGGCTTCGCCGCAGGCGAGGTCCCGGAGGGCCAAGACGAGTTCAGGCCCGAAGAAGAGGCGGCCGTCGACGATCTCACGCAAGCGTCCAAAGTGGTGTTCTCCTCCTCACTCAAGGAGCCACTGACGTGGGCCAACTCCACGCTCCTCCGCGATGACGCCGTCGAGACGGTCCGCGCCATGAAGTCGAGTGGCTCGGGGCTCCTCAGCACGATCGGCAGCCTCAGCCTGTGCCGGTCCCTGCTGCGAGCCGGACTCGTCGACCGCTTCCGAGTCGTGATGTTCCCGGTGATCACCGGGGCCACGGGCGACGAACGCATCTACGACGGATATCCGGACGTTGCCCTCGAGATGATCGAGCACCGCACCTTCGACGGCCGCATCCAACTCGTCGAGTACAAGCCCCGCGTGCTCGAGCACCCGCCGCTCGGCGCCCCTGCGTGACGTCGCCCCGTCCGCCGGTCTGGACGGCCGCCAGGCCGGCGCCGGCGGGCGCGGAGCCGTCCGGAACTGCCCGCCCAGTCGCGCACCAGCCTGCCGCGCAACCCGGTCTGAGCCGGATTGCGCTCGATGATCTCCACATCGATGCCCACCGTCTGCCCGTGCGCGACGACGGCGTTCTTGAAAACCTGGTCGACCAGGGCCTCTTCCAGGTTGTCGGTGTTGGCGGCGACCTCGTCCAGCAGCGCGATAGCGGCGGCGTGGTCATGCACGGACGCGAGGAGTACCACAACCGCAATCGCCACGCCCAACGCGTCAACGGCCGGGCCGCGCTTGCGGCCCGGTACCTCTCATCTTCTCTCTCCCGAGCCGCCGTAGCCCACCTTGTTCTCGCCTGTTGCGCCCGACGCGTTCTGGGCCAGGCCGGTGCGGGTTGAGTGGGGTTCGAGGCGGGGTGGGCAGGATCGGCGTGAGGCCGGCTCCTGGTCTTCCCCCGGGCCGTGGAGCTTTGCGTCCAGCCCGGCCATCCGGCCCCTACCCCGGTGGCCGGGCTGTCTTGTGGTGTGCGCGGTGGCCGTTCCTGGGATGTGGCCGTTTGCGTCATGTGCAGCCGGGGGCTTGGTGTCCTGGCCGGTTGAGTTGAGGGGCGGGGTGGGTTGAGCGTTGGAGCCGCATGGCGTGGTTGAGCGTGTTGCGTCCCGGGAGGTCTCGGGGTCCGAGGTCGTGGTGCTGTTTCCGGGGTGGCGGGGGCGGGACCTGGGGTTGACACGGTCGTTGTACGGGACGTTTCCGGTGTTTCGGTCCGAGTTCGATGCGGTGTGCGGCGTGTTGCCGGGGCAGTTGCGGGTGTTGTTGGTGGCGGGGGTGTTTGCGCCGGAGGGTGGGGTGGATGCCGCACTGCTGACCGGCCCGCGACTGGGGCGGGTCGCTTTGTTTGCCCATCAGGTGGCGTTGTATCGATTGTGGCAGGACTGGGGGGTGGCGGGCCGGGCAGTGGCCGGGGTGGGGGAGGGGGTATGGGCGGCGACGCATGTGGCAGGCCTGCTCGGCCTTGAGGAGGCAGCCGGCCTGGCAGCCGGGCGCACGGCAGCGGGTCCGGTGGCAGCGGGTGCGCGGGGGACGCCGGTTGCGGAGGCGGTTTCGGGTGGCTCGGGCGGGCGAGGGGTGTCGGGGCGGTCTCTGCTGCTGGCGGGCAGTCCTCGGGGCGGGGCAGGAGTGGGTGATGTGCCGGGGCTGCTGGCAGCGTTCGGTGCTCTGCAGTGCGGCGGGCCGCCGGTGGACTGGGAGGCGGTGTGGTGGCGTGTGCGGGTGCGACCGCCGCTCCGAGGTGGTGCGCGGTGTGCAGGGTGAGGTCTGGTTTGCGTCTTGAGCGCTGCTCGGCATCCCTGCCCGGCATTTGTGTGTAGGGATGCGGGGCAGGGACGCCGGGCCATCCCACGTGTTGGTCCGGATGGTGGGCGCGTGCAAGGCCGGTCAGCCGCGGCGCTTGGGAGCCGGTTCGTCAAAAAGCTCGAGTTCATCGTCGCTGGGGGCTTCGAAGAGCTTCGCGTATTCCTTGAGCATCTCGCGGCTGATGGGAACTGTCCCGCGCCCGCCCGCTGCGTTGCGGGCTTGGAGGCGACGGGTCAGTTCATCGATCGACGCTGAAAGATAGTGCAGTTCCACCAGAACGCCGAGGGCGTGCGCTGTCAGGCGTTTCTCGTCCCGCTCGGAACGCGCCCAGAATCCGAACTCCAAGATCACGGACTGTCCGAGGTTCAGCAGTTCTTGGGCGTGGTCCCAGAAGCGCTTCTCGAGGCGGGCGCGGGTTGATTCGTCGAACAGGTCGATGTCGAGATCTGACATCCACTCATCCGGGCACAGCCGCACCGCAGGGGTCTCATCCGCCAGGTGTTTGGCCAGAGTTGTCTTCCCCGAGCCGGGGAGCCCGCACAGCAAGATCAGCCTCGGCCCGGACCCCGCATTCACCAGTTGCCTCCATTGAGTCCCAAGGTCGTGGCTCCCGCCCATGCTGACGCAGCTGTGCCGGCTCGCGGAAACGGTTTTCGCCGAGACAGGCACACGGACTCTCGTCAAAGACCGACAACGGGCGGCGACCGACCGCGACACGGCCGTCGCGGCCTGGTTCAACGGGAGCCCGACAGAGGACCGGCCTCTTCGTCCGGGACGTCCTGGTACCGGGCTGGCTGGGTTGGGGCGGGCGGTAGTGGTGACGCGCCGGCCCGGCCCGCCCCGGTTGACCTGAACCCGGACACCGTGGGTTCGCAGAGATGATGGCCAACTTCGGTGCGGTCTTGGGCCCGCTATTCGCGTTCCGTGCGCTCGCTTGGCTCGGTATTCGGTGACCTTCGGCTCGTGCGTCGTCCCCGGCCGGACCCTCCGTGTGTCTGGTCTGGTCTGGGGGTGTGGGGTGGGGTGTTGGAGGTTTGCTTGAGGTTGGCATGAGGTGGGGGTGTGGGTTCTGGCAAAGGTTTGCCGGGGTGTT
>NZ_JBEXDZ010000227.1:0-11412 GCF_040606085.1 Streptomyces sp. NPDC005485
GGACTCGTACTGGAAGCGGACGGCGATGCGGTTGCCGTCGAAGGCCCAGAGGTCCTTGCGCAGGGCGTACTCCTGCTCGCGGGCCCACTTCGCCGCGTCCGCGGTGTCGGCGAGCCCGTCGAGGTGCAGGCCCCGGGTGAGCGCGGCCGGTACGGCGGCGGTGGCCACGGCGGCGAGCAGCGGTCCCGCGTTCAGGAACAGCAGCAGCCCGCCGAGCGCGGCGGCGCACAGGCCGACGACCAGCCCGGCCACGGGGGCGCACAGCATCCCGCCGCGCGCGGCCTCGCGGTCCCAGCGGGTCACCTTGACGGGGAGCACGGTCAGGGTGCCGAAGGCGAAGCGGAGGCTGTCGGTGAGCGGGGTCTTGGACACCGGCGCAGGTTACCCGGGGGGCCGGACGACCGGCGCGGCGGCTTCGCGCGGAAGTGGTGGCTCCCCGTGATGACGTGGATAAAGTTCGTATATGGGTCATTGGCTGCAGCGGAACATCATCGAGCCGGGCAAGCTGCCGCTGCTCCTCGCACTCGCCTCGTTCATCGTGACCTTCGTGGTCACGCGGGTCATCGTCCGGCTGATCCGCGCGGGCAAGGGCCCGTTCGGCAACGTCAAGGCGGGCGGACTGCACATCCATCACGTGGTGCCCGGAGTGGTCCTGACCGTGATCGGCGGCTTCGGCGCGGTGGCCAGCGGGCGGCACGGCTTCGGCTCGGCCGTGTGCGCCGTGCTGTTCGGGATGGGCGCGGGCCTGGTGCTCGACGAGTTCGCGCTGATCCTGCACCTCGACGACGTGTACTGGACCGAGGAGGGCCGCAAGAGCGTCGAGGTCGTGGCCGTCACGGCGGCCCTGGTCGGCCTGGTCCTCAGCGGCTTCCTGCCGTTCGGGGTCAACGACCTCAGCAGCGAGGAACTCCAGAACCGCAGCGGGGCGATCGCGACCATCGTGGCGAACTTCGGCTTCGCGCTGATCGCCCTCAGCAAGGGCAAGGGACGCACCGCGATCTTCGGGGCGGTCGTCCCGGTCGTCGCCGTGGTCGGCGCCATCCGGCTGGCCCGCCCCAGCTCCCCGTGGGCGAGACGCTTCTACGGGCGGCGGCCGCGCGCCCGCGCCCGGTCGATCCTGCGCGCCTACCACCACGACCGCCGCTGGGCCGGCCCCCGCCGCGTCCTTCAGGACTGGATCGGCGGCAAGCCCGACCCCGAACCCGCCCGCTCCCTGCCCGGCCGCCGGTGACGCAGCGCGGAGAGCGCGCACACCACCAGGACGGCGGCGATCGCGGCCAGATGCTCCTTGCCCGCCAGGTTCTCCTTCACCGCGACCTCGATCACCATGGCCGCGATCACCAGCCCGGCCGTGCCGTACGCCCGATAGCGCCACGCCACGAACACGGCGAGACCGACCACGGCCGCCGACGGACCGGTGTCGACGACCTGCGCGTCCGAGGCGGGCAGCCCCAGCAGGTTGCCGGTGCCCAAGGCGATGCCCACGCGCGCGTAGAGCGTGCCGGCCAGCGTGGCGACATAGGCGAGGACCAGCGTGCGCCACCAGCCGAGGCAGACCTCGGCGATCCCGAACACCAGCAGGACCTGCACCAGCGCACCCCACACCGGGAGGTCCAGAGCCGGTACGAACAAGGAGAGCGGGGTGCGCAGCAGGGCGAGCCGCAGCGGCTCCTCCGCCCGCACGGACCCGATGTTCTGCACGAACTGAAAGCCCCAGGACTGGTTCTGCACGAACTGGAACGCCGCCGTCAGGCAGACGGCCCCGAGCGTCATCGGAATCGCCCGCCAGTGCCTGGCGACGAGGGCCGCCCGTACGGTGACGTACAGCAGCCCCCATTCGGCCCGGGCCCAGCGGGCGAGCGTGTTCATCTGTGGGACTCCAGATGCTTGCGGTGCAGCCACTTCGGCAGGCCCGGCGCCTCCAGGAAACCCTCCGCGCGCGCGGACGCGAGGCCGATGCGCAACAGGTCGCTGCTCTTCTCGAAGAGGAGGAATCGGGGCTCCCAGATAGGCCGGTACTTGGCGTTGGCGCGGTACAGCGACTCGATCTGCCACCAGCGGGAGAAGAAGCTGAGCAGGGACCGCCACAGCCTCAGCACGGGTCCCGCGCCAAGGCGTGCGCCACGTTCGAAGACCGACCGGAACATGGCGAAGTTGAGCGAGACCTGAGTGATTCCGATCTCCTGGGCGCGGCGCAGGAGCTCGATGACCATGAACTCCATGAGCCCGTTCTCGGAGTCCCGGTCGCGGCGCATGAGGTCGAGGGAGAGGCCGCTGGGCCCCCACGGCACGAAGGACAGCAGCGCCCGCAGGTCACCGTTCCCGTCGGTGCACTCCAGCATCACGCACTGGCCGTCACCCGGGTCGCCCAGCCGCCCCAGCGCCATGCTGAACCCGCGCTCGGTCGCCCCGTCCCGCCAGTCGTCGGCGCGCCGCAGAAGGTTCGTCATCTCGTCGTCCGGGATGTCCTCGTGGCGCCGGATGCGTACCTCGTAGCCGGCGCGCTTGACCCGGTTGTACGCCTGCCGGACCGTGCGCATGGCCCGGCCCTCGATGGTGAACTCGGCCGTCTCCACAAGGGCTTCGTCGCCCAGTTCGAGAGCGTCGAGGCCATGGCGGGCGTAGATCGTGCCCGCCTCCTCGCTCGCGCCCATCACCGCCGGGATCCAGCCGTGCACGCGCGCCTCGGCGAGCCAGGGCTCGATGGCACCGGGCCAGGCCTCCGGGTCGCCGATGGGGTCGCCACTGGCCAGCGAGACCCCGCCGACGACGCGGTAGGCGACCGCCGCCTTGCCGGTCGGCGACCACACCACGCTCTTCTCGCGGCGCAGCGCGAAGTAGCCGAGCGAGTCGCGGTCACCGTTCTTGTCCAGCAGCGCCCGCAGAGCCCGCTCGTCCTCCTCGGTGAGTGGGTCGACGGCGCGCCGGGAGCGGAAGGCCGCGTAGAAGACGGCCAGCACGAGCAGGGTGCTGAGCACGTTGATGGTGACGTTGACCCAGTTGGGCGAGGTGATGCCGGGGAAGTGGGAGTCGTCGGCGGCGACGGAGATCAGCCGCAGGGTGCCGTAGCGCCACCGGTCCAGGAACGTCGAACGGTGCGCGTCGTGCGCGGTGTTGGTGACGGTCACCAGGAGCGCGGCGAGCAGTGAGGTGACCAGCAGACCGCCGACCCCGACGGCCGCGGCGAGCCTCGGGTTGGAGCGGTCGCCCTTCGCGTAGAACTCCCGGCGGCCGAACACCAGCGACGCCACGAACGCCGCGGTCAGGACCAGCGAGATCCAGTTCTGCGCGTACTGGCGGATCTCGGGAAACGCCATCGCGACGGCGAACAGCAGCAGGAACAGCCCGCTGATCACGAAGTTCAGGATCCAGGCGGCCCGCTTTCTGCGCCGCATGGTGATGGCCAGGAACATCGCGAACACACCGGACGCGAAGCCCGCGGTCAGCAGGTACGGCGTGAAGAAGTTCTCGGTGTTGTGGCGGCGCAGGTCCTGCCCGAGAGACACCCACGCGGCACTCAGAAAGTTGATGAACGTGACGGCGCGCAGATACCAGACGGCGAAGGCGGCGGATCTGCGTGACGTGGCCGTGGACCGGCGCTCCCCGTCGCCCCTGGGGGCCGGGGCCCGTTCCTGCGCTGCGGCAATTCGGGCATCTCCCATGAGGGGTGATGATATGGGGCGCTGTGGTGCAGGCGAGGGATCACTGGGGCGGGTGATTCGGCCTGCCCCTTGTGAGGGAGGGGGCAGGCAAAGTTCCGCCGTCGCGGCGCGAAGTGGGAGAACGGGGTCCGGGGGAGCCGGACCGGCCGCGCCCCATGCGCCGTCAGCTGCCGCGTCCGGTGCGCCGTCCGCTCCGGCTACTCAGTGGCGGACGCGGCGCCGGGTGCCTCTTCGGCCGCCTCTCCGAGCGGCTCCTCGGACACCGCTTCGGACACGTCTTCGGAGGGCTTCTCCGATGCCTGGTCGGCTACGGCGGGCAGCTCCGGAAGCTCCGCCGCCAGCGCGGCCGCCGCCTGGACGAGCGGAAGGGCCAGCAGTGCGCCCGCGCCCTCGCCGACCGTCACCCCGTGGTCGAGCAGCGGCTCGATCGCCATCCGGTCCAGCGCCTTCGCCTGCCCCGGCTCACCGCTGTTGTGCCCGGCCAGCCACCAGTCCGGCGCCCGGAACGCGATCCGCTGCCCGACCAGGGCGCAGGCGGACGCGACCACCCCGTCCAGGACGACCGGCAGCCGGCGCACCGCGCTCTGCAGCAGGAAACCCGTCATCGCCGCGATGTCGGCCCCGCCGACCGCCGCCAACAACTGCAACTGGTCCCCGAGGACCGGCCGCGCCCGGCGCAGCGCGTCCCGCACGGCGGCGCACTTGCGCATCCACGCGAGGTCGTCGATCGGCCGGCCGCCGCGCCCGGTGACGACCGACGCGTCCGTGCCGCACAGCGCCGCGATCAGCACGCCGGCGACCGTGGTCCCGCCGACGCTCACATCGCCGAGGACCACCAGATCCGTACCGGAGTCGGCCTCCTCGTCCGCGATCGCGACGCCCGCCAGGAACGCCGCCTCGGCCTCCTCCGCGGTGAGCGCGTCCTCGATGTCGATACGGCCCGAACCGCGCCGCACCCGATGCCGGACGACGTCCGCGGGCAGTGCCTCCGGATCGCAGTCCAGCGCCATGTCCACCACGCGCACCGGCACACCGAGCCGCCGGGCGAGCACGGCCGCCGGGCTCGCGCCCTCCAGGACCGCCCGCACCAACTGTTCCGCGCTGCCCGCCGGGTGCGCCGACACACCCAGTTCGGCGACTCCGTGGTCGCCGGCGAACAGCACCACACGCGGCTGCGCGATCGGCCGCACCGGCACCGCCGACTGCGCCGCCGACAGCCACTCACCCAGTTCGTCGAGGCGGCCCAGCGAGCCGGGCGGCACGATCCGGCGCTCCAGGCGCGCCTCGGCATCGCGGCGCACTCCGCCGTCGGGGCGCTCGATCAGATCGGTGAAGTCGTCGAGATTAAGCGAGCTCATTCGCCGAACAGTACCGGCAGCGATCGAACACGGCTGCGCCACGTCGTTGCGCCCACGATCGCCATCCCATACGTACGGTTTGTATCGGATTGTCTTATGGCCCGCAGCCGGTCACCGTCGCCCCTCCCACCGCCCTTCCCGCCGCCCCCGCCCCAGTCGTCCCCAGGAGCGCCCATGCCCCCCACCCCGCAGACGACCGCCGAGCGGCGCGCCGCCTACCTGAGCGAACTCGCCCAGGGCACCGACCACTTCCACGAACCGCGCCGCGAGGACTGCCCCTGGTGCGGTTCCAAGCGGCTGCGCACCCGGCTGCGCACGCAGGATCTGCTGCAGCGCAAACCCGGCACCTTCGTCGTCGACGAGTGCCGCGACTGCGCGCACGCCTTCCAGAACCCCCGGCTCACCCCGGAAGGACTGGCCTTCTACGACCGCGACCTGCACCACGAGAGCCACGACCCGCTCGCCGAGCGCATCCTCGGATCCCGCGGCAACCTGCGCCGCCACCGCGCCGCCGCCCGCGCCATGCTGGCCTACCCCGAACCCGAGAGCTGGCTCGACGTCGGCACCGGGCACGGGCACTTCCCCGAAGCCGCCAGGGAAGTGCACGCGTACACCGCCTTCGACGGACTCGACTCCACCCGCCGCGTCGAGCAGGCCCGCGCCGCCGGACGGATCGAGGAGGCCCACCACGGCCGGCTCACCGACCCCGAGATCGCCGAACGCCTGCGCGCCCGCTACGACGTCGTCAGCATGTTCCACCACCTGGAGCACACCCCCGACCCGCGCGAGGAACTGCGCGCCGCGCTCGCCGCGCTGCGCCCCGGCGGACATCTGCTCGTCGAAGTCCCCGACCCCGACTGCGCGTTCGGCGCGCTGCTCGGCAAGTGGTGGGTGTCCTACCGCCAGCCCCGGCACCTCCACCTCATGCCGCTGCCCAACCTGCTCGGCGAACTGGAGTCGCTCGGCTGCGAGGTCGTCGTCGCGGACCGGCGCGCGGCACACATCCCGTACGACCTCGCCGGCGCCCTCGCCCTGGCGCTCGGCCGCGTCCTCCCCGCCGCCGACTCCCCGTGGCGACCCGTACCGCCCACCGTGCTCCAGCAGCGGCTGCGTACGGGCCTGACGCGGGCGTCCGCCCCACTCCTCGCCTCGGCGGCCGCGCTGGACCACGCGCTCGCCCCACTCCTGAGACGCACCCGGTTCTCCAACGCGTACCGCATCATCGCGCGACGCTGACACCCCGCGCAGTCACCCCCGCAGCGCCACCGCCTGACCCGCCACCACCAGCAGCACCTGCTCGCACTCCGCCCCGAACGCCGCGTTCAGCCGCCCCAGCTCGTCCCGGTAGCGGCGCCCGGAGGCCGTCGCCGGGACGATGCCGGAGCCGACCTCGTTGGAGACGGCGACCACCGTGCGGCGGGTGCCCCGGACGGCGGCGGTCAGTTCGGTGACCCTGGCCCGCAGCGCTCGCTCGCCGCCGCCCGCCCACTCGTCGTCGTCCCAGGCGTTCACGCCGTCCATGGCGTCGGTCAGCCACAGGGACAGGCAGTCGATGAGCAGGGGGGCGCCGTCGTCCTTGCCGTCGTCCCCGAGGAGGGGGACGAGGTCGCAGGTCTCCACGGTGCGCCAGGAGCCGGGCCGGCGTTCACGATGGATGCTGACGCGTGAGGCCCACTCGGTGTCACCACCGCGGGAGCCGCCGGTCGCCACGTACAGGACGTCGGGGAAGGACTCCAGCCGCCGTTCCGCCTCCACGGACTTGCCGGAGCGGGCCCCGCCCAGGACGAGGGTGCGGCGCGGCACGTCCGGTACGTCCTCGTAGACGCCGACGGTCAGGGTCGAGCCGTCCGGGACCGCGCGTGCCCCGGCCGCGGCGAGCCGGCGGCGCAGTTCGGGCCCGGGCGGCACGTCGTGGTCGAGGTGCACCGCGATCACGTCGGTCGCCGGTCCGATCGCGCCGACCGCACGCAGCCGGGCGAGCGCGTCCGGGCGCCCGACGACATCCGCGACCACCATGTCGTACGGCGCGTCGCCGTTCACGTCGAGTCCGGCCGGAGCCGCGCCCGGGGGAAGGTAGAGCAGGCGCAGGCCGTCCGGGCTCGTCACCGCGTACCCCGTGCCGGGCGCGTCCATCGGCACCGCCCGCACCCGGTGCCCGGTGAGCAGCGCCAACTCCCTGCCGTCCGGCACCCGCCCGGGCTGCGGCAGCCCGGCCGGAACCTCGACCGCGGGTCCGTCGTGCGGATGCGAGAGCAGCACCTGCCGTACGCCGCCGAGCGAGTGCCCGGCGCGGGCGGCGGCGAACGCGGCCCCGGGGGTGAGGTCGAGCAGCAGGGTGCCGTCGACGAGGAGAGCGGTCGCCGCCCGCGCGTCCTCGCCGAGCGCGGTCGCGCAGGCCGCGCAGGGACAGTCGGGGCGGGGCAGGCCCTCGGGGGCGCCGGTGCCGAGCAGAGTCAGTTCCACGGGGTTGATTTTCGCGCGTCGCCGCAGGTGTTGCGCGTCCGACTAGGCTTCGGAGGGGAGCCGGATCTTGTCCGGCTTCCGCTCTGCAGTGTGCTCACACCTTGGAGGCGTACATGGCGGCATGGACGTGGCGGTTCGAGAAGTCCGACGGGACGGAGGTTGAGCCCGCGGTCGTGCCCGAGGAGTTCACCACGCAGGGGGACGCCGAGTCGTGGATCGGTGAGATCTGGAAGGACCTCGTCGAAGGGGGCGCGGACCAGGTCTTCCTGTTCGAGGACAGCACAAAGATCTACGGACCGATGAGCCTGCACGCGGAGAACGCGACGAGCGACGACGCCGCGGGCGACGCGGAGAGCGTCGAGAACGCCTAGGGCCCCGGGGCTGCCGGAGCCCGTGCTTCCGGCAGCCCGCCGCCCTGTCCGCGTCTTCCTGGTCCGGGTACGCGTAAACAAGGGTCGCCCGCAGCTCGTCCTCGTTGTTGGCGGTCGTCACCTTGAACGTCTTCTCGTCGCCGACCACATGGGCGTTGGTGACGATGTGCCCCTGGTCGTCGTACACGACCCCCGACCCCAGATCGCTGCTCGCCTGGATCTGGACCACCGACGGCAGGACGTCCCTGATGACCTTCGGACAGTCGCTCTGCAGGTCGGTGGCGGCCATCGGGACGGCTGCCTGCGCGGTCGTCGAGCCGTCCTTGGTGGACGAGGACGACGAGTGCGACGACGAGGACCCGGAACAGCCGGCGAGCAGGGCAGCCGAGCACACGAGGGCGGCGGCGGCCACACCGAGACGGTGGAGGGGCGCACGGGACATCTCCATGCCGGAAGTGTCCCTTTGCGGGCGTTGTGCGGCCCCCGGTGCACGCTCGAACAGGTGCCCTTGCCCGGACGCGGCAGCGCGTCAGCCCCGTACGCCGCACAGGTGCAGCAGTGCCGCCACCTGGCGGTACGGATCCGTACGGCCGGCCCGCTCCTCCGCGGCCAGCAGGTTCTCCGCGTCCGCGGGGACCGCCGCACCGTCGACCGCCGTGTCCGTGAAGACCCGCACCCCGTACCAGGCGTGCAGCGGCGCGCCGATCCCGGCGAGCGTGGCCGTCAGCGTCGACAGCCGGTCGGCGCGCACGGCGAGGCCGAGCCGGTTGACGTACGCGTCCGTGTCGAACGAGGCCAGCGCGTCCGCCCAGTCACCGGACAGACCCGGCCGCATGGCCAGTGCGTCCGCGTTGCGCACGAGGAGGGAGAGGAGGCCGCCGGGGGCCAGCATGCGGGCGAGACCGGCCAGCAACGCGTCCGGCTCCTCGACGTACATCAGTACGCCGTGGCACAGCACCACGTCGAAGCTGCCCGGCAGGAAGTGGACGCCCGTGTCGCGGCCGTCGCCCTCCACGAGCCGCACCCGCTCCCGGATGCCCTCCGGTTCGGCCGCGAGCGCCTCCCGGGCCGTCGCGATCATCGTCGCGTCCTGCTCGACACCGGTCACCTGATGCCCGGCCCGGGCCAGCCGCAGCGCCTGCGTGCCCTGGCCCATCCCGACGTCGAGCACGCGCAGCCGCTGCCCGACCGGGAAGCGTCCCGCTATCTGCTCGTCGAGCTGCCGGGCCACCAGCTCCTGCCGTACGACATCACGCAGTCCGCCCAGCTTGCTCAGCCAGGCATCCGCCGCGCCCCCGGAGAAAGAGGTGGTGCTCAGGGCCGCTCTCCGCGCTTGACCTGCGGCTTCGGCAGCCGGAGTCGACGCATCTGGAGCGTGCGCATCAGCGCATAGGCGACCGCGCCCTTCTTGGGCACGTCGGGGAAGCGCGTGTTGAGCTGCTTCTTCAGGCGGATCGCGATGCCGATCGAGTCGACCACGATCATCACGATCACGATCAGCCACAGCAGCAGCGCGATGTTCTGCAGCGAGCCCACCCGCACCATGCTCAGCACGAGGATGACCACGGCCAGCGGCAGGAAGAACTCGGCGACACAGAACCGCGAGTCGACATAGGCGCGGGCGAACTTGCGCACCGGGCCCTTGTCGCGGGCAGGCAGATAGCGCTCGTCACCGCTGGCCAGCGCCTGGCGCTGCCTCTCCAGCTGGGCGCGGCGCTCGTCGCGCTGGCGCTTGGCGCCCTCCTTGCGCGACGTCGGCGTGGTGGCGACACTGCGGCGCTGGGTCTGGGCCTCACTCCGCTTGGGTGTGGGGCGACCCTTGGGGGCCTGCGGGTCACGGGGCTGCTTGGAGTCGGTCACCTGCGCCTTGTCGGCGAGGGCCTTCTCTTCCTTGGCACGGCTTCGGAACACAAAACCCAAGGGTACGGGGTGCCGGGGCATGGACGTCGTTGGAGTGGGGAACGATCCGGCAACACCGTACGTCTGTAGGGGGACAGAGGGGACGTTGCGCACGGTTCCGGCCGGGCGGGCTCACGGCAGGTGCTCGGGAAGTGTTCCGATTTTCCCGGGGGACCCCGAGAACCACCTACTCCCTACGCCGGAGCGGGGTCGTACGCAGTCGTCCTTGGGGATGAGCGCATCCGTCCCCGAACAGTGCGGTAATGGATGCAGGGCCCGTACTGTGGGTTCTGTTGCAGTACCTGGAGCTGGAGTCCGTCAGAAGGGGGCGCGCGAAGCCCATGAGCGGTGTCATGAAGCGTATGGGGATGATCTTCCGCGCGAAGGCGAACAAGGCCCTTGACCGGGCCGAGGACCCGCGCGAAACCCTCGATTACTCGTACCAGAAACAACTGGAGCTGCTGCAGAAGGTGCGGCGGGGTGTCGCCGACGTGGCGACCTCGCGCAAGCGCCTTGAGCTGCAGCTGAACCAGCTGCAGGGACAGTCCTCCAAGCTGGAGGACCAGGGCCGCAAGGCGCTCGCCCTCGGCCGTGAGGACCTGGCGCGTGAGGCGTTGTCCCGGCGTGCCGCGCTCCAGCAGCAGGTGACCGACCTGGAGACGCAGCACCAGACCCTCCAGGGCGAGGAGGAGAAGCTCACCCTCGCGGCGCAGCGGCTGCAGGCCAAGGTGGACGCCTTCCGCACGAAGAAGGAGACCATCAAGGCCACGTACACCGCCGCCCAGGCGCAGACCCGGATCGCGGAGAGCTTCTCCGGCATCTCCGAGGAGATGGGCGACGTCGGGCTGGCGATCCAGCGGGCCGAGGACAAGACCGCGCAGCTCCAGGCGCGGGCCGGTGCGATCGACGAGCTGCTCGCCTCGGGTGCGCTCGACGACCAGTCCGGGCTGGCCAAGGACGACATCCAGAGCGAGCTGGACCGGCTCTCCGGTGGTACGGATGTAGAGCTGGAGCTGCAGCGCATGAAGGCCGAGCTGGCCGGTGGTCCTTCTTCGCAGCAGCAGGCGATCGAAGGCGGGCAAGGGCAGGGTCAGTCCCAGCCGCAGCCCCAGGACACTCCGCGCTTCGACAAGCAGTAGCCGACAGCAGTAGCCGACCTGTTTTCGACTCGGTCCCACGCCTTAGGAGGGCGACATGATCGTACGGATCATGGGGGAGGGGCAGTGGAAGCTGGACGACAGCGATGTCGCGGGGCTGAACAAGCTCGACGATGAGCTGCTCGCCGAAATGGAGAGCGGCGACGAGGACGGCTTCCGCCGCACCCTCGGCGCCCTCCTCGACGCGGTACGCCACCTCGGCGAGCCACTCGCCGACGAGGCCCTCCAGCCCTCCGGACTCATCCTCCCCGCGCCGGACGCGACCCTCGAAGAGGTTCGCGCCATGCTGAGCGACGACGGCTTGATCCCGGGCTGACTCTGGCGGGGGCGCCGTTCGCAGGGGGGTTCGTTGTGGGTCGGGTCCGTGCCGGTACGTCTGCTGGCGTGGGCGCCTTTCGCGGTGCGTTGTGGGTCGGGTCCGTGCCGGTACGTCTTGCCCGTCGCCGCGTGGGCGTACTGCCCGGGGGTCGAGCATGGCGGAGCTTGGCTGGGGGCCGGCTAC
>NZ_JBEXDZ010000228.1:0-11347 GCF_040606085.1 Streptomyces sp. NPDC005485
CCGTCGACACCCGTAACCCGCCCGGCGCCCGGCTGATCGAAGAGGTTCGCCAGGGAGCGGCGACTACAGGGCGACGCCCAGAAGAGCGTCCACGGCACGCGATACGACGCCGGGGGCGCCCTCGTCCGTACCGCCCTGTGCGCCCTGGAGCGCCGCCCAGCGGTCCACCGCGGCGAGCGCGGCGGGTGCGTCCAGGTCGTTCGAGAGGGCCTCGCGGATCTCCTCGACGAGAGCGTCCGCCGAGGGGCCGTCTGGCCGGGAGACGGCCGCGCGCCAGGCGTCGAGACGGGCGACGGCGTCCTGAAGGACCTGGTCCGTCCACTCCCAGTCGGACCGGTAGTGGTGCGCGAGCAGCGCGAGCCGTATGGCCGCCGGGTCGATCCCGTCGTAGCGCAGCTTGGAGACGAAGACCAGGTTGCCCTTGGACTTCGACATCTTCTCGCCGTCGAGGGCCACCATGCCGGCGTGGACGTACGCCTTGGCCATCGGGAACTCGCCGGTCAGCGCCTGCGCGTGCGAGGCACCCATCTCGTGGTGCGGGAAGGCGAGGTCGGAGCCGCCGCCCTGCACGTCGAAGCCCATGCCCAGGTGGTCCAGGGCGATGGCCACGCACTCGATGTGCCAGCCGGGGCGGCCCCGGCCGAGCGAGGCGCCGTCCCAACTGGGCTCGCCCGCACGGGCGGCCATCCAGAGCATCGGGTCGAGCGGGTTCTTCTTGCCCGGGCGGTCCGGGTCGCCACCGCGCTCGGCGGACAGCAGGCGCATCGCGGCGGCGTCCAGGTGGGACACCTGCCCGAAGTGCGGGTCGGACTCGACGGAGAAGTACACATCCCCTTCGAGCTCGTACGCCGCTCCCGCGTCCCGCAGTCGCTCGACCAGCGGGACGATGCCGGGTATCGCCTCGACGGCGCCGATGTAGTGCTGCGGCGGCAGCATCCGCAGGGCGGTCATGTCCTCGCGGAAGAGGACGGTCTCCTTCTCGGCGAGGGCGACCCAGTCGATACCGTCGCGCTCGGCCCGCTCCAGCAGCGGATCGTCGACGTCGGTCACGTTCTGGACGTAGTGAACCTGCCGCTTGGTGTCGAGCCACACGCGCTGCACGAGGTCGAACGCGTTGTAGGTCGCCGCGTGACCCATGTGGGTCGCGTCGTACGGCGTGATGCCGCAGACGTAGATACGGGCGACGGGACCGGGGGCAAGGGTGACGAGCCCACCGGTCGCGGTGTCGTGGATCCGGAGGTCGCGGCCCTCACCAGGCAGGGCGGGGACCTCAGAAGCGGGCCAGGCATGCATGTCATGAGCGTAACCGGACGGATGTTCCGTACACGAACCGGACCACCCCTGACGGCTGGAAACGCCCTCTTGCGCGATGCCTGCCGCCGTGCGTCAGAGGCTCACGGCGGTGGCGGACGCGTCACACCGGCGGCCACGGAATCGCGGGCCACTCCCCGCTGGGCTCCGGGTGCGTGCCCGAGGCGAGCAGCGCGACGACCCGTGCGCGCGTGGCGTCGATCTCGGTGGGGGTGATGAGTTCGGCCAGCCGGGTGGCGAGCGGCGCGCCGGCCGCGAGGCCCTCGCGCAGCGAGGTGAGCGTCGCGACCGCCTCCGGGGTCAGCGGCTCCCCCGCCCATCCCCACAGCAGTGTCCGCAGCTTGTTCTCGGCGTTGAAGGTGACCCCGTGGTCGATCCCGTACAGCCGTCCCTCGTCCCCCGGCAGCAGGTGCCCGCCCTTGCGGTCGGCGTTGTTGATCACCGCGTCGAGCACGGCGAGCCTGCGCAGCCGTGGATCGTCGGCGTGCACGAGCAGCGCGGTCCGTCCCTCGCCGACCTCGGCGAAGCCGATCGCCTTCCAGCCCTCCTCGGGCTCCTCGCCGTCCACCAGGGCGAGCAGCCCGGTGTCGGGTTCGGCCTCGATCCAGAGCTGGCACATGCCCTCGCCGTAGGGTCCGTCGCGCAGCACGGTGGGCGGCACGAGCTCCCAGCCCATCGCCTCGGACACCTCGTACGCGGCGACCTCGCGCTGTGCCAGGGTGCCGTCGGGGAAGTCCCACAGGGGCCGCTCCCCGGCGACGGGCTTGTACACGCAGAACGCGTCGCGGCCCTCGTAGGAGACGGAGCAGTACAGCACCGCGTTCGAGGCCTCACGGATCCGCCCGCGCACCTTGAGCTCGCCCTTGGCGAGCAGTTCGGCCGTGGTCACGCTCCGCGGCGGTATCCGTTCTGGCGCGGACATACGTGTCCTTCCGGGTCGAGCGGGAGGCTGCACAGCGGGCAGGGCGGCCGTCCTGCGTTGACGACGTCGAGGGCACGCTTGGCGAAGGCCCGTGCCTGCGCGCCGGTGAGCCGGACGCGGAGCATCGGCGGGCCGTTCTCCTCGTCCTGCAGGAGCCTTTCCTCGGCCTCGGCGAGGTCTTCCTCGGAGTCGGCGTCGAGCTCCACGAGGGCCTGCGCCTCGACGATCATGCGCTGCTCGTCACCGTCCCAGGCCAGCGCCATGGTGCCGACCCGGAACTCCTCCTCCACGGGGGCCTCCAGGGGCGCGGTGTCGGAGACCTCCGCCGGGGCCATGGCGGGGACGGGAGCGATGCCTCCCGTGCGCCGTACGACCTCGTCGAGAAGCTCGTCCATACGCTCCGCGAGGGCCGCGACCTGGGTCTTCTCCAGGGCCACGCTGGTCACCCGGGGGCCCGAGGAGGCCTGCAGGAAGAAGGTACGGCGCCCGGGCAACCCGACCGTACCGGCGACGAAACGGTCCGGGGGGTCGTAGAGGAACACCTGACGGGACACGTCCTGTCTCCATTGAATCGACATGCGAACCGGCTGACTGCGTCGGCCCGCATCGGCTGCTGACAACACTTGCGACAACTACTGCGCTGCTTCGACCGCTTCACCCTACTGCGGTCGACGATCACGGTGCGCCCGCACCGCCCCCGACCGTGGCGTCATCGGCCGGCGGTTCCTCGCGCGGCGCCAGCGAAGCGAAGTCGCCGGTGTCGCCGAGGCGTACGAGAAACGGCCGCAGTCGTGTGTAACGGATCGCGGTGATGGAACACGGTTCAACAGAGATCCGCTGGAAGAGGTCCAGATGAAGTCCGAGTGCGTCCGCGACCAGAGACTTGATGATGTCGCCGTGCGAGCACATGAGGTACACGGCGTCGCCGCCGTGATCGCGCTCCACGCGCGCGTTCCACTCGCGGACCGCTTCGGCGGCCCGCGTCTGCATGGCCCGCATCGACTCACCGCCGGGGAACGCGGCCGCGGACGGATGGGCCTGGACGACTCCCATCAGCGGCTCGTCCATCAGCTCGGCGAGCTTGCGGCCGGACCAGTCGCCGTAGTGGCACTCGCCGATGCGCTCGTCGGTGTGTACGCGCAGCCCGGGACGCGCGTCGAGCAGCGGCCGCAGCGTCTCCTGACAGCGCTGCAGCGGACTGGTGACGACCTCGGAGATCGGCAGCGCGGCGAGGCGGCCGGGCAGCGCCGCGGCCTGCTCGGCGCCACGCTCGTCGAGGGCGACGCCCGGGGTCCAGCCGGCGAGCAGTCCGGCGGTGTTGGCGGTGGAGCGTCCGTGCCGGACGAGGATCAGGGTGGGCATGCGGCCCAGGGTAGGCGCCCATCGGCATGCGTTCCCGGGTGGGCGAGGGGAGAATACGCTCTGTGATCGTCGACTGCGCCATCTACCGCGACGGCCGCCGGACGGAGGGTCCCGACGACCTGTCCGACGCACTGGCCGAGGCGCGCGCCCGCGGCGACAGCTTTCTGTGGATCGGCCTCTACGAGCCGACGGAGAAGGAGTTCGACACGGTCACCGAGGAGTTCGGGCTCCATCCGCTGGCCGTCGAGGACGCCCTGAAGGCACACCAGCGCCCCAAGCTGGAGGTGTACGACGACTCGCTGTTCATGGTCCTCAAGCCGGTGACGTACGAGCCGAACAGCGACACCGTCACCTCCGGGGAGCTGATGATCTTCGTCGGCGACTCCTTCGTGGTGACCGTGCGCCATGGCGAGGGTGCGCCGCTCGGGAGCATCCGGCGTCATCTGGAGGAGCAGCCGCAGACGCTGCGGCACGGGCCGACGGGGGTGATGTACTCGATCACGGACTCCATCGTCGACCACTACCTCGACGTGGCCACCGAGCTGGGAACCGACCTGGAGGAGCTGGAGACCGAGGTCTTCTCCCCCACCGGCGGCGGATCGCGGCACACCGCGTCGCGGATCTACAGGTTCAAGCGGCAGATCCTGGAGTTCCGCCGCGCCACCGGCCCGCTCGGGCCACCGCTGACCCGGCTGGCGGGCCTGGTTCAGTCCGGCGTGGCGGTGCCCTTCGTGCACGACGACGCGCGGCCCTTCTTCCGTGACGTCAGCGACCATCTGACGCGCGTCAACGAGTCCGTGGAGGGGCTGGACCGGCTGGTCTCGGACATCCTCTCGGCGCATCTGGCGCAGATGAGCGTCCGGCAGAACGACGACATGCGGAAGATCTCGGCGTGGGCGGCGATGGCCGCGGTGCCCACGATGATCGCCGGGATCTACGGCATGAACTTCACACACATGCCGGAGCTGCACTGGCGGTGGTCGTATCCGGTGGTCATCCTCGCCATGGTGGTGCTGGAGGTCGGCCTGTACCGGCTGTTCAAGCGGCGGGGATGGCTGTAGTCACCCGCCACGCGTGCGTGGCGGTTTCCTAGGCGAACTCCGGGGCGCTGGTCGCGGGGCCGCCGAGCGCGTCGCGCCGCTCGGGCATCCGCAGCGAGACCATCCGCCGCCATCCGGCGACACGCTCGTAGGCGTAGACGGCGTGGATGCCCGCGGCGAGGACCGACGCCTTGGGTTTCGGCCAGCCGAGGATGCGTCCCATGTGGTCCATCACGGCGAGGCTGACGTCGCGGTAGACACGGATCTCGGCGAGGGCGCACTCGCGCAGGGTCCGCTGGATGGGGCGGCCGTGCCCGGCCTGTGCGAGGCGCAGCAGTTCCTCGTGGCAGTACGCGAGGTGGTTGTCCTCGTCGTTCGAGATCATCCGCACCGCGCGGCCGATGTCGGGGTGATCGGCGAAGTGCCTGCGCAACAGGTCCATCTGCTCGGAGGCGCGCTGTTCGGTGACGCGGCTGTGGGCCAGATAGGTGACGATGTCCTGCACGGTGAGCGGCTCGTCGCTCTTGAGCCTGTCGTGCGCGAGGCCGATTCCCCGCCGCTCCAGGAGCATCGTGTAGTCGGTGTCCGCCGGGACCTCGACGGGGCGCAGGCCGCGCTTCTTCATGAGGGCGTTGAAGATCCGCCCGTGCTTGTCCTCGTCGGCGCCGTGCCGGGTGATCCTGGGCGCGAGTTCCCGTTCGCTCGGCGGGACGAGGGCGGCGATCCGCGCGTTCTCCCAGCCTCCCTGGGTCTCCCCGCCGGCGGCGATGGAGCAGAAGAGCCGGAACGACTCGTCGTTGTCGATGATCTCCTGGAACAGACTCTTGGCCGAAAGCATCACTGGCACCTCCATGCAGGGTTCCGCAGAAACCGAGTCAAATGGGATGTCAGGGGCGCGGCAACCGATGTGTCCGACAAATCCGCCAAACGAAGGATGACGAGGGACGCTCCGGCGCGTAACCCACCGGGACCTTGCGCGTTGTTCTCCGTGACGGCCGTGGCGGGGAAGACCCCCCGAGCCCCCACCACGGCCGCAGAACTCCTCAGTCCCGCTGGTGACGCGCACCCTCGCGTCCCGCGGATGGTGCGCTTCCGTCCTGTTGGCCCTAGGCCAGCCCGGCGCGCTCCAGGGCCTCGAAGCCCGCCCGGAGCGAGGCGATGCGGTCGTCGAGCGTGAAGCCGGCCGGGGCCAGCGTCAGCGTGGTGACGCCGGCGGCCGCGTAGGCCTTCATGCGGTCGGCGATGCGGTCGACGGAGCCGAGGAGCGTGGTCTGGTCGATCAGCGTGTGCGGGACGGCGGCCGCCGCGCCCTCCTTGTCGCCGGACAGGTACTTGTCCTGGATCTCGGCGGCTTCCTTCTCGTATCCCATGCGCTGGGCGAGCTGGTTGTAGAAGTTCTGCTTGCGGCTGCCCATTCCACCGACGTACAGGGCGGTGTAGGGGCGGAACATGTCGGCCAGCGCCGTCACGTCCTTGTCGGCGCCGACCGCGAGCGGCAGCGTCGGACAGACGTCGAAGCCCTCCATCGTCTTGCCGGCCTTCTCACGGCCCGCGCGCAGGTAGGTGAGCGCGGTGTCCTCGATGTGCTCGGCCGAGGGGAAGATCAGCAGGGCGCCGTCGGCGATCTCGCCGGTCTGCTCCAGGTTCTTCGGGCCGATCGCGGCGATGTACAGCGGGATGTGCTCGCGCTCCGGGTGCACGGTCAGCTTGATCGGCTTGCCCGGGCCGTCCGGCAGGGGCAGCGTCCAGTGCTCGCCCTCGTACGACAGCCGTTCACGCGTCATCGCCCTGCGGACGATCTCGACGTACTCGCGGGTGCGGGCCAGCGGCTTGTCGAACTTGACGGCGTACCAGCCCTCGGAGACCTGCGGCCCGGACACGCCGAGGCCGAGGCGGAAGCGGCCGCCCGACAGGGAGTCGAGGGTCGCTGCGGTCATCGCGGTCATCGCCGGCTGGCGGGCCGGGATCTGGAAGATGGCCGAGCCGACGTCGATGCGCTCCGTCTGGGCGGCGACCCAGGTGAGCACCGTGGCCGCGTCGGAGCCGTAGGCCTCCGCGGCCCAGCAGACGGCATAGCCGAGCCGGTCGGCCTCCTGGGCGACGGCCAGGTTGTCCGCGTCCATTCCGGCACCCCAGTAGCCGAGGTTGATCCCGAGCTGCATGGCCGATCCCCTTACCGATCAGTAACGTCCCTTGTGCCGGAGACACTAGCGCGCCGGTGGACAGCGCGGCAGGGAAGGGTTTCGGCGCACAGGACCCGCGTCGGCAGGTCCTGGTGATCCAGGTTGTCCACAGGGCCCCCACGTACCGAGTTCCGGCCAGTAATCTCGGCGTCCATGGAGCAGAGGCATCTCGGCCGTACCGGCCTGCGTGTGTCCCGGATCGGACTCGGCACGCTGACATGGGGGCGGGACACCGGCGAGCACGACGCTGCGGAGCTGTTGAAGGTGTTCTGGGAAGCGGGCGGGACCCTCGTCGACACCGCGGACGTGTACGGCGACGGGGAGGCCGAGTATCTGCTCGGACAGCTCATAGAAGGGCTCGTGCCACGCCGGGACCTGGTCATCTCGACGAAGGCGGGGAGCGTACCGGACCCCGACCGCCGCTTCGACGGCTCGCGCGGGCATCTGCTCTCCGCGCTCGACGCCTCGCTCGCCCGGCTCGGCACGGACTACGTCGACCTGTGGCACGTGCACGCCTTCGATCCGGGCACGCCGCTGGACGAGACGCTCCAGGCACTCGACATCGCTGTCAGCAGCGGCCGTGCGCGCTACGCGGGCGTGTCCAACTTCTGCGGCTGGCAGCTCGCCAAGGCGGCTACCTGGCAGCTCGCGGCGCCCGGCGTGCGCACCCGTCTGGCCAGTACGCAGATGGAGTACTCGCTGCTCCAGCGCGGGGTGGAGCGGGAGGTGCTGCCCGCCGCCCTCGACCTGGGCGTCGGCCTGCTGCCCTCCTCGCCGCTCGGTCGCGGTGTGCTCACCGGCAAGTACCGGGGCGGGACGCCCGCCGACTCCCGGGGCGGCTCGGAGCACCTGGCCCCCTTCGTCGCGCCGTACCTCGACGACGCGGCGAGCAGCATCGTGGACGCCGTGACGACCGCGGCGGACGGCTTGGCCGTGACGCCGATCCAGGTGGCGCTCGCCTGGGTCCGCGACCGCCCCGGAGTCGCCGCCCCCATCATCGGCGCGCGCAACGCGCAGCAGCTCACGGCCGCATTGTCAGTGGAGACCCTTAGTCTTCCTGACGAGATCTGCCGGGCGCTCGACGACGTGTCGGCACCCGTGCACCACTATCCCGATCACGACTGGAGCACGCTGTGACCACGGAGCCCGAGACCACGGAGGAAGCGGAGCCGGGGACCCCGGGGGCCGGTGCGCAGGACGGCGCGCCGGAGACCGGGACCACCGAGGAAACGGCGCCCGACAGCGAGGACGGGGACGGCGGCGAGGCCGGTGCCGCCGGCGAAGCAACTGAAACCGCCGAAACCACCGAGGCCGCAGCCCCCGCGGAACTCTCCGAGGCACAGGCCGAGTTGGCGGCCCAGCGGGAGCTGCGGGAGCGGATCGCGCAGCGCAAGGCCGAGAAGCAGGGCCCCGTCGAGGCCGGCGGCAAGCTCAGCGGAACGGCCGCCGACCTGCTCGCCGCGGTACGCGCCGTGGAGAGCGGCGCCAAGCCGCCGGCCACCGCCTTCCGCGAGCCCGCGCCCGCGCCTCGCAGGACGGTCCCCGAACCTGTGCGGCGGCCGGAGCCCGTGGTCGCGACGCCCGCCGCGCCGTCGCCCGTGGCACCGGAGGCCCTCGACGCCGTACGCGCGGTACTGACCGAGGGCGGGGCGCCCGACGCGCTCGCGCCGCAGGTCGTCGCCGCCCTCGGCGAGGACGCGGACAGGCAACTGCGGGAGGATCCCTGGCAGTTGCTGCGGGTCTCGGCGGTGCGGCCGGAGCAGGCCGACGGGTTCGCGCGGGCGCTGCTCGGCGCGGAGTGCGGCCCCGACGACGAGCGGCGCGGCCGGGCCCTCACCGTCTGGCTCCTTGAGCAGGCGGCCCTCGCCGGGCACACCGCTCTCGACGCCCCGGCGCTCACCGCGGCGCTCGCGCAGCGCTCGGTGCCGGACCCCGACACGGCCGTGCAGGGCGCGCTCGCGGAGGGCGAGGCCCTGGTCTTCCAGGACGCTCTTGAGACGACCGTGCCCGCCGCGCCGGCGCGGGAGGAGGCGCAGGACGATACGGCGGAGCCCGAGGAGCAGCCGGTCCGCGTGCTCATCGGTCTGGAGCGGTACGCCCTCGCCGAGGAGAGCCTCGCCGACGGCCTCGCCCGGGTGGTCAACGCACTGCCGAAGGAGGACGCGCCCGACTGGGCCCGGGCCGCCGAGTCGGCCACCGGTTCCACCGCGGAGCTGATGCGCACGGTCGCCGGTCACGGCCTGGTGCTGCACACCGGCGGCGAGGCGGCCCGCGCGGAACCGGCGGCGCTGGTCGCGGCGGCCCGCGCACTGGGCCTGCGGGCGTACGCGGCCGCGCACACCGCGGACGGACAGCGCCGGTTCGCGGAACTGGTCGCGGCAGCGCGGGAGTCGACGGGCGCCGCGGACGAGACCGGCACCGAGAGCGAGACCGGCACCGAGGGCGAGGCGCTCGATGCCGCGGTGACCACGGTCGCCGCTCTGCTCTCCGGGACCGAAGGGCCGGGCCGGGACGCGGACGGGGCGTTCGCCCTTGACCTCCTGGTCGTGCTGGACGCCCCGCAGCTCGATGTCGAGACGGCGGCCCTGCTCGCCGAGTCCCTGGCGGACGGGTCCCGACTCGTGCTCAGCGGCGACCCGGGCGTGCTGTGGTCCGCGGGTCCGGGACGGGTCTTCGCCGATCTGCTCGCCGCGCGGGTCTTCCCGCAGGTGGCCTCGCGGACGCCCGACCCGGGACCCATCGGCGAACTGGTCTCCGGCATCGGCATCGGCGAGCTGAACCAGGTCGAGGCGCCCGGCAAGGAGGTCGTGATCGTCCCGGTGCGGGACGCCGGGGAGGCCGTGCACCGCACGGTGCAGCTCGTCGCGGACTCGGTGCCGCGCGCGTTCGGCATCCCCTCCGAGCAGACACAGGTGATCACGCCGGGGCACGGCGGCGCGGCCGGTACGCGCGCGCTGAACGCGGCCCTCAAGGAACGGCTGAACCCCGGCCCCGGCCGCTTCGGCGGCTTCGACCCGGGCGACCGGATCGCCTACTCCCCCGTCCCTGGCCGTACGGTGCCGGGGCAGGTGGTGAAGGCCGACGCCGACGGACTGCACCTGGAGTGCGCGGGCGCCCCCGTCGTCGTGGCGAAGGAGCGGGTGGAGCAGTCGGTGCGGCACGGCTGGGCCCTCACCGCGCACCAGGCGGTGGGCCTGCGGCTGCCCGCCGCGGTCGTGGTGCTCCCCGGCGACGCCGCGCAGGCCCTGACCCGGCCCTGGGTCTACACGGCCTTCGGCCGCGCCGAGCGCCATCTCTCCATCGTGCACGGGGTGGAGCAGGCCCTGCCGCGGGCGGTGGCGGAGGTCCCGCAGAAGCCGCGCACCACCCGTCTGCCGGTCCTGCTCAAGGCGCAGGTCCCGGCGGCCGGTTGAGCCGTCGGCTCACACACGAAGGTGGCGGTCACCGGTGTCCCGGTGGCCGCCACCTCATGCGTTCTCAGTGATCACCTTTCAGCGATTGGCGATCAGGTTCAGCGATCAGCGATCAGCGTCCAACGGTTCAAGATCGCCGTCGTCGTCCAGATCTCCGTCGAGCGCGGGGCCCGGGACGAGGTCGTCGTCCTCGTCGAGATCGTCCTCCGCGTCGTCGTCGAAGACCGCGCTGACGTCGAAGCGGCAGATCACGCGCTGCGGGTCGGTCTGCTCGAACGGGGACTCCAGCCACTCGCCGGGATCAGCCGGTTCGTCCGCGGCCGTGACCCAGAGCGTGGAGTCGCCCTCCTCCAGGCCGAACTCCTTGTGCCGGGAGGCGATCTCGTCCGGTTCGAACTCGCCGAACAGGACGCCGAGCGCCCCGTGGACCGTGCCGGACGCCTCGACGTCCTCACCCACCACGCCCTCGTCCTCGGCGGCCTCCACCCGCTGGGCCTGGGCCAGCAGGCGCTGCGGCTCCACCACCGCGTAGTCCCGGCGGATCAGCACGCTCAGCGCGTTCGGCTCCTCCGGGCCCGTGTAGGGCGGCAGGGTGTCTTCCGAACCAGGGATCTCGAAGGGTGTGACCTCGTCGTAGCGGTCGTAGAGAAGTTCGTCGTACTCCTCGGCCGCCGCGGCCAGCTCGTTGAACGCCTCGTAGACGGCCGGGTCGTCATCGCCCGACCTGCGCTCGACCGCCGCCAGGTGGCGGTCGAGCGCGGTCTTGACCGCCTCGGCGGCGGCACGTACCTCGGCAGCGGTGGGCTGCACAGCATCAGACATAGGGCAGACGCTATCCGTACACGGCCTCTGCCCGCACAATAGATGCGATGCCGGAATACGAATTTGTCGACGTGTACGTACCGCGCGGGGTCTCCCGCAAGGAAACGACACGCCTGCTGACGGACCATGCGGAGTACGGACACTGGGAGTTGGACCGCCTCAGCCTGCATACCGACGGCAGCCGCAAGGTGCGGCTGCGCCGGCGGATCATCCGCCAGGTGCGCGCCACCTGGTGAGGAAAGGCTGAAACGGAGCGGGGCCCCCCGCGGGGGGGCCCGCCCCCGCGGGCACGCC